>CAMYJM010000215.1 GCA_947258635.1 uncultured Acidimicrobiaceae bacterium | reverse complement strand
TGGCGCCGGGGACCCACAGACGCTGGCTCGGGTGAGTATCAGCGGCACGGCCAAGATCGTCGAGCGAACATCGCCTGACTTCGACGCGGTGTGGCAGACATACATCGCTCGCCTGCCAGACGCCGCCCCGCGCATCGTCCTCGGCGACTTCTGGCTCTTCCGGATCGTCGTCCGCGAGGCTCGCTATGTCGGAGGATTCGCCGAGGCGGGAACGATTTCCGCGGCGCGGTTGGCCGCCGCGGCCGGTGACCCCGAGCTGTGACCGTAACGAATACGGAATAGGTACTAACTCGCCAGCGACTTTCCCAGCGCGACCATGAAGTCGTCGCACATCTGGAGCTGATCGACCTCGACGTACTCGTCGGGCTTGTGGGCGGCGGCGATCGCCCCCGGCCCACAGATCACCGAAGGGGCGTTCAATGCATCGCGGAACAGGCCGGCCTCGGTGCCGTAGGCCACCTTGCCGGTGCCGGAAACCGGGGTGAGCTTGGCGGCCGCCAGAACCGCCGGCGAGTCGAGCGGCGTGTTGATGCTCGGAAGGTCGCATCGTTTCTCGACGATGATGCCGACGTCACCCTCGTCTGGCATCATCGCCATCACCTCGGCCGCCAGCCGGTCGACTGTGGCGCGCAGCTCGGCGGCATCTTCGTTCGGCAGGTAGCGGTACTCGAACTCGAACTCGCAAAGGCGGGGGACGATGTTGAGCGCCGTGCCCCCGTGGAACACCCCGGTGTGGATCGTCGCGTGCGGCAGGTCGAAGCCTTCATCGAACGGACCGTCGCTGGTCCGCTGCCGTGCCAGGTCGGAGAGTGCCGTCACCAGGCGGGCTCCGTACTCCACTGCGTTAACGGCCCGCGGAGCCAGCGAAGAGTGCGACTCGGTTCCCGTCACAGTCGCCACGAACGTCTCGATGCCTTTGTTGGCGGTGACGACCTGCATGGACGTCGGCTCGCCGATGATGCAGTACTCCGGACGCAGCCCGGCCGCAGCCATGTCGGAGACCAGGAGGCGCGCCCCGGCTCCCCCGACCTCCTCGTCGTATGACAGCGCCAGGTGGATCGGTCGGACGAGGTCCATGGCGAGCCACCCATCGACGGCTGCGAGCGCAGAAGCGATGAAGCTCTTCATGTCGGACGTCCCGCGCCCGATCAACCGGTCGCCGACCTCGGTGAGTTCGAATGGGTCGGCGGTCCAGGGCTGACCATCGACCGGAACACAATCGGTGTGGCCCGAGAGCACGACCCCTCCGGGAGTGTCCGGGCCGATCGTCGCCCACAAGTTCACGTGCTTGCGATCCTCGGACCACACCCGGTGCGAGGTGACGCCACGCTCGCTGAGGAGCGGCTCGACATAATCGATCAGTGGAACGTTGGAGTCGCGGCTCGTGGTGTCGAACGCCACGAGGCGGTCGAGAAGCTCAACTGTGGTTACTGCCATCTTGGGTCCTCCGAGTGGTGCATGACGATGCGACGTGCCGAGTAACCATGAGATTCAAAGAAGTTCTTGGCGAGTCGGTGACCCGGGCTGACATGCGAGTCGAACATGGTGATACCCCGGTCGCGGAACTCGCCCATGACCATGGTGATCATCGCTTCGCCGATGCCGACACCGCGAGCCGCGGCTTCGACAAAGACCAGGCGGACCGCGCCGACGCGGGTGCCGCCGGCCTGGGGCAGCAACGATTCGGAGCGCATCCACAGGAAGCCGAGCGGCACGTCGTCGATAGTCCCGACCACGATCCGCGAGTCGGCCTCGCCGAGAAGCTCCTCGAATGCGACGTCTATCGGCTCGGGTAGTCCGTCGGCGACGGGCCAGAGAGCCTTGAGGGCGGCTTGCTCCGCCTCGAGCAGCCGGTACATGCGCACCAGCTCAGGAAGATCTCCGTCAAACGCTTGTCGGGCTGCGATCTGCATCGGGAGTCCAGGGTAGACGGCCGACCAGCCGTCCCAAGCCCCAGCGAGTCACGAGCACCATCGCCTCGATGGCAATCCTGGCATCCATCTTCGACTCACCGCGCACTCGGTCGCGAAAAGTGATCGGGACTTCTTTCACCGTCAATCCGGCCAGATGGGCTCGCCAGGCCATTTCGACCTGAAAGCCGTATCCGGCGGCCTCACACGTTTCCGGTTGCAGCTGTTCGAGCGCCGCCGCCGAGAATGCCCGGAAACCGGCGGTCATGTCCTTGATCGGGACCCGCAACATGAATGCGGCATACCGGTTCCCGGAACGCGAGAGGGCCCGCCGGTGCCAGGGCCAGTTGTCCACGCCCCCGCCGGGAACGTAGCGGCTTCCGATGACCACATCCGCCCCGGCGTCGAGGGCGGCCATCAATGCCGGAAGCGACGCGGGATCGTGGCTGAAGTCGGCGTCCATCTCGCACAATACGGCGGCGCCTTCCGCGATACCCCGAGCGAAGCCGGCGGAATATGCGGGACCCAAACCGCTCTTCGTGGTGCGATGCAGGACACCCACGGCGCCCGGTTCATGGGCCGCCAGCGTGTCGGCGACGTCGCCGGTGCCGTCGGGAGACCCGTCGTCGACGATGAGCACCCGGTAGCCGTGTTGGCGGACGGCGCCCACCACCAACTCGAGATTCTCGACCTCGTTGTAGGTCGGGATTACGACCAGCCGGTCAACCGGCACAGTCGACACAGAGTTTGCGACGCTTGTCGGCCAGCTGGCTGGATCTCAGGACCAGGAAACAGCCCTGACACAAGAACTCGTCGACACCCCGCTCCGGGCCGGTCTCACCGCTCATGGCTATCTCGGCACGTCTTATGGCTCGCAACTCGGCCGCTTCATCGACGACGAGGGTCTCAGCGAGCTCGTCCTCGGTGAGCATTTCGAGTTCTTCGGTCTCGAGCTCATCGAGGTCTTGCGTGTCGTCGTCGTCGTCGTCATCGTCGTCGTCGCCGTCCTCCGCTTCGTCCGCCTCCGCGTCGTCGCTCTCTTCGTCGGAGTCATCTTCGACCCACACGTCTTCGACGATATCGTCGGGGTCGTCGACGTCGTCGACGAGGGCTTCGACCGGCGGATCCTCGATGTCGTCGTCGAGGTCGTCGATATCCTCGATGTCCGCTAGCTCGTCCCCGGGCTCCAGCTCATCGAGCGGGGCGTCTTCAGCTTTGGTTTTGCTGGCCATTCCTCACACCTTCGAACAGCGGCTGGGAGTATATCGGGGTTGACGAGGCCGCCAACTACCAATCTGGCCGATCTATTCCCTGTCTCTATCGGAATCTGCTCTCAAATCTTGAAACGCAGTGCGCCGGGGACGATTTCTCCCGTCACGGCGCCCCGCCCCAGCAGCTCTCCGTCGGCCTCAACCGGCCATTGCCGCTCACATTCGAGATGAAACGTGTCGGTGACGAACCGGGACACGGCCTTGTGGGTCACATGCGTCCCCCGGATCACGCGGGGCATCACCGAGAAGGCCAGCCGGCGCGGCCCGTGGAACACCTGCAAGTCGAACTTACCATCCATGACGGTGGCGTTGGGCGCGATGTTCATCCCACCTCCGAAATACTGGCCGTTGGCCGCCACGACGTTGATGGCGGGCCCTTCGTAGGTTCGGCGGCCGGCGGTCACCCGCACCCGGCGCGTTGGAAAGCGCGCCAGGGTCAGCCAGAACCCGACGGTATAGCGCACCGATCCGAGGCGGCGCGGCAACCGATTCGTCACCCCGACCGAAGCGGCGGCAACACCGACATTGGCTGCATTGAGGAAGAAACGCTCACCGAAGGGCCCGCTGAGCTTGCCGACGTCACACGGATACACCGCGTCGGTCGTGAGGTGGTCAACGGCCCCCTCGACCGTGCGAGGGAGGGCAAAGGTACGGATGAAGTCCGATCCCGACCCGGCGGGAAGTATCGCCAGCGTCGGCGGCTCAGCCGGCGGCTCGGCCATCAGGGCATTGACGATGAGATGCGCAGTGCCGTCGCCGCCGACACCGGCGAATTGGGTGGCGCCGGCCGCCAGCCCTTGGTGAACCAAGCGGGCGACGTGCGCCGCGTTCTCCGATTCATGCAGCTCGAATTCGATCGACCGGGATCGCAGTGCAGCCCGAGCCCGGGCGACGACCTCACCGCGCTGGCCCGAGTAGGGATTGGCAATCACCCACCAGAGGCCGCTCACACTTGCCCTCCCGCGGCGACCACACCGCGATCGATCTGCCGGAGGGCAAGACGCGCGATTGGGGCGAGCTCGGGATACGCATCACGGAGCTGGCGAAGCAGGTCGAGGAGCTGGCGCATGTTCCGCACGAAGTCGCCGGCACCGACCTCATCGTCCGCGAAGATCTCCTCCAACGATGCTCCCTCCGTCCAGTCGAAAACTACCGCGGCGAAACCCGGATCCGGCCCACGGGCCGGCTCTACGCCATGTCGCGACTCGGCGGCCGCCAGCTCGTCGCCAACTTCGAAGATAGCCTTTCCCCGATCAGCCACCAGGGCGCTCGGCCAATCCCCCACCGCATCCGCGAGGCGTGGCTCATAGGTGAACAGGGACACTACCGCGGCCAGCTCGGCGGCTCCGAGCCCGGCGAGCAATCCCTTGTCGACGCACTCGGCGAGAAGCAGGTCGAGCTCGTTGTACACAAACCGAAGCCGGTCGCCACGCCGGGTGAGATCCCAACCCTTGGCATAGCCCCTTTCCTGGAGCAGCCGCATCCGTCGGTGAAAGGCATCGATGAGGCCCGTGGAGACCGTCTCCCGGCGCCGCTCCATCTTCGCCAGCTCCCGCTCCTTGCGCCGCACCTTGATGACTATCGCCAGCTTCTCCGTCAGGGCCGGGTCGGCGGCCAGCGGGCTCGCCGCGGCAGCCACACCCGGAGTCGATTCATCGCCGGAAGCCTCGAAATCACGTAGCAGCCTGGCGACATGGCGCTGGTAGCGCGTCTCGCGGGAGCGGATCGGCTCGGGCAGCGGCAAGGTGCCGATGCGCGCAACCGTGGTCGCCAGGGTGTCGGCGGCGAGACGGCGCACCTCGCCGCTCTCATCGACGAGGACGAGTCGCGGATTGATCCCGTAGCCGCGGGCCAGCAGCACCCATCGGTCCGCCCGGTCGGCCGACAGCAGGAAGACGTCTCCCGGCTCGGTCACCTGAACGAAGTCACGCAGGATCGACTTGGTATCGGCACCGCCATCCGTTGCGGCATACTCCCAGATGTCGCCCAGGCTGCTCTCGGCGGCGGCCCGCAGCTCGGCGATCTCTCGGCGCATCACGTCCGCCCGGGCGGCGAGCTCGGTACCCCGCCTCTCGGCACGGAACTGGGCGAACGAAGCTGCCAGCAATTCCTCGGCGCGCTTCCGGTCGTAGT
>CAMYJM010000214.1 GCA_947258635.1 uncultured Acidimicrobiaceae bacterium | reverse complement strand
CGATCAGCATCAAACCAAGCGAATATTTTGAGAATCAGCTAGTGATCTTCGCCGAGGATCAGGGCAGCACCAATGGCACCTACATCAATAGTAAACGAGTGAAGCGCCACCTACTTAAGCATGGGGAGACGATCCGGATTGGGATCAGGCACGACCAGGAGCGGATCTGGATCGACGTGGCCGACAACGGCGAAGGTGTCGCCCTCGAAGCCCGTGAGACGATATTCGAGGCCTACGAACGGGCCCATCGCGCCGTAGGCCTCCCCGGGTCGGTTGGACTGGGGCTCACGGTCTCGCGACGGTTGGCGCGGCTCATGGATGGCGACCTCACTTATCGCTTCGACAACGGGAGCGTCTTCACCCTCGAGCTCGCCGTGGCGCCGGCGCTGATGTTCTGGAACGCCTCGAGCGAACCGTAGGATTCCCGAACCGGTGGCCATGATCCGCGACCGGGTCCTCGCATGCGACTACTCGGCAGGCTGCGGGCCCGATGCCGCTCCAGGGAACACAACCCCACGCTCGCTCAATTGCCGTCGCAAGTCGGCGACACCGGTGAACAGAACTCCGTCCATTCCAACGTCGGCGGCACACTCGAGGTTGAGGGGGCGATCGTCGACGAAGACGCACTCTTCCGGGCGGCGTTGCGTGATGCGCAGCGCCAGCTCATAGATCTCAGCTTCCGGCTTCTTCACCCCGAGATAGCAGGAGCTGAGAAACAACGACAACCTTCCATTGAGGCCGAACGTTTGGATGCGGTGCTCGTTGATCTCTCGGGACTCGTTGTTCAGCGAGGCGAGTTGGAGCCCGGTCGCGGCCAGTTCATCGAGAAAATCGATGGCGCCGGGTAGGGCGCGGGACTGGGCGAACATGGCCGTGACGAAGTCTTCTCGGTGGAATGGGCGCTCGCGGTAGAAGACGGTTCGTGTCAGGTAGTCGGGGAGGGTGAGCCGGCCTGTCTCGAAGTCGTGGGCCACGAAGTCGTGCCGATCCTGGAACTCGTCGTAGTCGAGTCGGAATTCGTCGATGGTGGCCCGGCGCTGGTCCCGATCCCATCCGTTGGTGAGAATCACGCCGCCGATATCCAGGAAGACCGTCTTGATCAAGCCGTCGCCGCAATCTCGGCCGCGGCGGCAACGGCGGCCGTGACCCGATGCAGCGCTTCCATGCCCGACTCGCCGAGGCAGACCAGCAAGACGCGGCGCCCCCGTTGCCGCAGTGCCAGGTGATCGCCGAGCGACTGCGCCGTCACGAGCTTGGCGAAGTCGTAGTCGGTGGTCGGGACCGGCACCGCGGGCGTTGGGTGGTCGATGATCTCCAGGAAGAGCCCCGAGTCGGGCCCTCCCTTGTGGAGCTGCCCGGTGGAATGCAAGAAGCGCGGCCCGAAATCGAGGGTCGTCGCCAAGCCCCGGGCGTCACGGACGGCCCGGCGGGCCGAGTCGAGCACATCGCGCGCTGCGGCCGTGGGCTCGATGAAGGCGTGAATCCCGACGTAGTCCCCGGGAACTGCCGAGTTGAGCCAGGTTGCGAGGTGGTCGGCGAGGTCCGGGGCCATCGCGTCGATCTCGATGACGTCCGACAGGTCCAACCGTCCCGCCATTGCGTCGCGAGCCAGCTCCTTGGCCAGCTGCACATCGGGCTGGTCGAATGGCTGGATGCCCAGCACCGATCCCGCCAGAGCCGTGGCGACCTCAAAGGTGTACATGACCCCGGCGATATCGGTCGCGGCGTCGCAGGACAACACTGCCCGAGGGTGTTCGGAGATGGCGGCGATATCGACCGGGGGGCCGCCTGCGGTCTCGATGACCACAAAGAACCGGTCGGGGCCGTATGCGGCGGCGGACCCTGGCGTTTCTCCGCCGATCGGGATCACACCGGTTCCGTTCTTGCCCGTCGATTCGGCGATCAGTTGCTCGATCCAGGCAGGCAAGGCGGCGAAGTCGGGACTGGTGAGAAACGTGACCTTGTCGCGACCGGCACGGGCCAGCTCACCGATGGCGGCCCCCAAGCGGCATCCGTCCGACCGGGCGACCATGGCGGTAGCGCCGCTGTTGTTCCGGGCGGCCAGAGCCGCGGCGCGCAGCGCCTCGAGATCGGCGCCGATGGCTGCGGCGGGAACCATGCCGAATTCGGTGAGCGCCGAATAGCGGCCCCCTACGTCCGGAGGTGCCGAGAAGATGTGGCGGAACCCACGTTGTCGGGCGAGCGTCTCGAGGTTGCTTCCCGGATCCGTCGTTGCCACGAAGTGGCTGCCGGGATCGCCACCCAACTCGGCAACGCGACTCCAAAAGTACTCCATGAACGAGAGCGGCTCGATCGTGGTGCCCGACTTGGACGCCACGATGAAGACCGTGCGGCCGATGTCGATCGCCTCGGCCGTGGACAGGACGGCTGCGGGATGCGTGGAGTCCAGGACGCGCAGCTCCGGGGCCCCCGGCCCCGAGCCGAAGACCGCCGAGAAGACTTCGGGCGCCAGGCTCGATCCCCCCATGCCGAGGACGACAACGTGGGCGATCCCGTCGGCAATCAACTCGTTGCCGAACGCCTCGAGGTCGGGGATGATCCGTTCGAGCCTGTCCGGGAGCTCCAGCCAGCCCAGCCTATCTGCCAGCTCGGGTACGGGTTGCGGCGACCACAGTGTGTGGTCCCGGGCCCACAGCCTGGCGAGGATGTCGTCGCCGCCCCATGATGCTAACCTCCGGCCGACCACGTCGACGTAGTCGTTGAGATGCAGCTGGAGTCGCAAGCTCATCCAGCGATGTTGTCGATCTTGCGCCGCAGTGTGTCCAGCATGTCGACGTATGAATCGGCGAACTTCTCGACGCCTTCCTCCAGGAGCTGGCTCGTGACGGCGTCCATGTCGCCGCCGGCGGCCCGAAAGGCTTGCAGGATCGCCTCGGCGCCGGCGACGTCGTGGCCTAGGGCAGATCCATCGATCGTCCCATGATCGATGAATGAGGTCACGGTCGCCGGTGGCAGCGTGTTCACCGTGTTGGGCCCGATGAGAGAGTCGACGTAGAGGACGTCGGAGTATGAGGGGTTCTTCGTCGACGTCGAGGCCCACAGACAGCGCTGGGGCCGGGCACCGCGTGCCAGTTGCCCGACGAATGCCGGGCCCTCGAAGATTGCCCGGTAGGTGCGGTATGCCAGCTTGGCGTTGGCCACAGCCACTTTGCCGCGCAGGTCGAGCGCGTCCGGCGAGCCGATCTTGTCCAGAACCGCGTCGGCGTTGGAGTCAACCCGCGACACGAAGAACGACGCCACCGACGAGATGGACGCCGGGTCGGCGGCACGCGCCAATCCGCGGATGTACGCGTGAGCCGCGTCTTCGTAGGCGGACAATGCGAAGAGCAGGGTGACGTTGATGTTGATGCCCGCCGCGATCAGCTCCTCGATTGCCGGCATTCCCTGCGGTGTGGCGGGCACCTTCACCATCAGGTTGGGTCTATCCACCTCGTGCCACAACCTCGTGGCCGCTTCGATCGTGCCCTCCGTGTCGGCGGCCAGCAGCGGGGACACCTCGAGGCTGACAAACCCGTCGTCGCCGTGGGCGCCGTCGTACACGGGCCGCAGTACGTCGGCGGCGGCCTGGATATCGCTGACGGCGAGCTCCTCGAAGATCTCGTCGACGGTCGCGGCCGGATTGGCGGCGATGAGCAGGCGGATCTGATCGTCGTATTGGTCGGACGTGTCGATCGCTTGCTGGAAGATGGACGGATTGCTGGTGACGCCGCGGATGCCGTCGGCAACGAGCCGGCCGAGCTCTCCGGAGCTGATCATGTCACGGCGGATGAAATCGAACCAAACAGACTGTCCGGCGTCAAGGAGGTCGTGGAGTTGGGACATATCGGGAGAGGCCTTTCGGATTACGGTGTGCCAACCACAACGTATCACGCCCCGGCTTCTTCCCGATTGCGAGCGGGCCTGCCTATGCGTCGGGGCGGTGGGATTCGAGCACTTGTTCGAGGCGAGCGAAGATGTCGCCGCCGAGATCGTCGCGTTCGAGGGCGAATGCAACGTTGGCCTCGAGGAACCCGATCTTCGTACCGCAGTCGTAGCGGGTGCCGCTGATGCGGACGCCGCTGAACGGAGCGCCACCGATGAGTCGGGCCATGGAGTCGGTCAGCTGGATTTCCCCGCCGGCTCCCGTCTCGCCGAGAGCCAGGAAGTCGAGAACCTCCGGTTGGAGGATGTAGCGGCCCACAATGGCCAGGTTGGAGGGGGCCTCCGCCGGATCCGGCTTCTCGACGAGGTCGAGCACCTCGACGACCCTTCCGTCATCGGTACCGGGAGCGACGACTCCGTACCGGGCCGTCTCGGCCGGAGCGACCTCCATCAGGGCGATCACGTTGCCGCCGTACTCGTTGTGGACCTCGGACATTTCAGAGAGGGCGCCCGGCTCGCCACTGATGAGGTCGTCGGCGAGAAGAACGGCGAACGGCTCGTTTCCGATGAAGTTGCGGGCCGTCCAGACGGCGTGGCCCAGGCCCAGTGGCTCCATTTGGCGAACGTAGGCGAACTGGCCCGGTGCGCCGACCGCGTTGGTGATGGCCGAAAGCTCCGAATCGCGGCCCTTCTCCCGTAGGGCGTACTCCAGCTCCAGGTGGCTATCGAAGTGGTTCTGGATGGCGGTCTTGCCGCGGCTCGTCACAAAGACGAACTCCTCGATCCCCGCCGCCCGAGCTTCCTCGACGGCGTACTCGATCAAGGGTTTGTCGACGACGGGCAGCATCTCCTTCGGGAGCGCTTTGGTCGCCGGCAGGAACCGGGTGCCGAGTCCGCCTACGGGAAAAACGGCCTTGCGAATTGGCTTCACTTGTCGATATCCATTCCATTCGCGGCGGCAGGCGCCGCCGTGCCTGCTTCCTCTATGGATCGGCAGTGCTGATCAGCCCTTGAGCAAGGGTTATCCCAGTTCTCGGTGACCACAGACGTCCCCCCACAACGCATCCCGCTTCCCGACGACCACTATATGGATAAGCAGCCTCTAATCAAGTGTTGGGGGGCGAAATAGTCCTATCGGACTACTCGCTTCGATGGTCAGCGGCTGCTCGGCGCCGCGCGAGCGCAGCTGTCCGCAGGCTCCGTCGATGTCTTGCCCCCGGGTGACCCGCAGCGTGGCATTGGCGCCGGACGATTTGAGAGTCGCCATGAACCTGCTGAGCGCGGCAGGCGCGGTCGGCTGTTCGCGGCTGCGCGGTGTCGGGTTGAGATTGATCACGTTGATGTGGGCCCCCAGCTCGATGGCGATCGCCGCCAGCTTGGTCGCTTGATCCGGCGAGTCGTTGGTATCCCTCATCAGCGCCCATTCGATCGTGACGCGCCGCCC
>CAMYJM010000213.1 GCA_947258635.1 uncultured Acidimicrobiaceae bacterium | reverse complement strand
CACCGAGATCAACAACGATGTCGCCGACCAGGTCGACCGGGCGACGGAGGCGGCCAAGGCCGGCGCCGATCCTTCTCTCGACGTGATCCTCACCGAGCTGTGGGCGGACGGAGATTCGACATGGCGCAACTGAGCTATCGCGACGCGGTTGCCCGCGGCATCGCTCAAGAGATGCGGCGGGACCCGAACCTCGTGTTCCTCGGCGAGGATGTCGCCGCCGCCGGTGGGGTCTTCAAGACCACGGTGGGTCTCCTCGACGAGTTTGGGCCCGAGAGGGTGCGGGACACCCCCATCTCGGAACAGGCCATCCTCGGCGCTGCGGCCGGGGCGGCAATGACCGGCGTCCCCGTGATCGCCGAGATCATGTTCAGCGATTTCCTCGCGGTGTGCTTCGACCTCGTCGCCAACGAGATCGCCAAGCTGCGTTACATGACCGACGGCCAGGTGAGCCTACCGATGGTGATCCGCACGGCCAACGGCGCCGGCTCGCGCTTCGGAGCGCAGCACTCGCAGAGCGTTGAGAACTGGTGCATGATGATTCCGGGCCTCAAGGTGGTGGCGCCATCGACTCCGAACGATGTCGTCGGCCTCCTCGCCGCCGCCATCCGCGACCCGGACCCGGTCGTGTTCTTCGAGCACAAGTCGCTCATGGCCGTCAAGGCTGAGGTGCCCGACGGCGATATCGTCGACCAACTCGGAGAAGCCCGCATCGTCAGGAACGGCTCGGACGTGACCATCGTGGCGCTGGCCCTGATGGTCTCGCGGGCTCTCGAGGCTGCGGAAAGGCTCGCCCGGGACGGGATCTCCGCTGAAGTAATCGACGTGCGGACGCTCGTGCCCCTCGACACGCAGGCGATCCTCGGCTCCGTTGAGCGCACCGGCCGGCTGGTCACCGTCGAGGAGAATCCGCGGCTCTGCGGTTGGGGTGCCGAGATCGCCTCGCTGGTAGCGCACGAGGCGTTCTGGAGCCTCGACGCTCCGATACTCCGGATCACGACCCCGCACATCCCGCTGCCGGCGGCAGACATCCTCGAGGACGCGACCATTCCCTCGGTCGACCGGATAGTCGAGACGATCCTCGCCGAGTGGGCCTGACAGAGGTCACGCCAGTGAGTATTCGCCCCGCGCCGGGTCCGCTGCCTCCTCTCGTGCGCCGCTTCGAGGACGAGCGGCTGGTCACGGGACGGGGGAGGTTCGTCGCCGATCTGGCGCCCCCCGATGCGCTGGTGGCATGGTTCGTGCGCAGCCCTTTTGCTAGCGGGAAAATCGTCGGGCTCGATGTCACGACCGCAGCTGCAATGCCCGGTGTCGTTGCCGTGTACACGGTCGATGATCTGGGGTTGCCCGACCAGCCGGCACCGGTGCCCGGCGGGGCGCCCGCTATGGGCCGGCCGATGCTGGCACGAGACCGGGTTACTTTCGTGGGTGAGGCGGTAGCCGTCGTCGTCGCCGAATCGGCCCCGCTCGCCGAGGACGCCGCCGCCATGGTTTTCGTCGAGGTGGAACCGGGGGAACCCGTCATCTCGGTGGAGGACTCGATCCGCGACGAGGCGCTGGTTCATCCCGAGGCCGGCTCCAACATCGTATTCCGCGAGCACACCGGCTCCGGTCCCGAACTGCCCGACGGGCTCGTCGAGGTGACGGTGACCGTCGATCACCCTCGGCTGGCGCCGGCGCCCATCGAAGCGCTTGCGGCTCTCGCCACTCCGGTGGCGGGAGGGATCCATCTCGAAGTCGGGGTTCAGAGCCCGCATCAGCTACAGCGCGAGGTGGCGGAGCTGCTGGGCCTGCCCGCCGCCAAAGTGCGGATCACTACGGCCGACGTTGGCGGCGCCTTCGGTATGAAGCGTTTCTATCCCGAGTACGCGGTGGTGGCCAAGTCGGCATTGATGTTGGAGCGGCCGGTGTTGTGGGTGCAGTCGCGCCGCGAGAACTTCCTGGGAGGATCGCACGGCAGAGGTCAGCGCCACGAGGTGACCCTCAGCGCCTCGGCAGACGGCCGGATTCACGGGGCACGATTCCGCCTTCTGGCCGACACCGGGGCCTACCCCCACCGTGGGGTGATGGTTCCGATGTTCTCCCGCCTCGTCGCCACCGGCCTGTACGAGATCCCCCGGGTCGAGTTCGAGATCATCGCCACGGTCACCAACCTGCCTCCGACGGGACCATATAGAGGAGCGGGACGGCCCGAGGCCGCCCTCGCTATCGAGCGTGCGATCGACGCCGTCGCCCGCGAGCTCGAACTGGACCCCGCCGACGTTCGTCGTCGCAACTTCGTGAGCGCACTGCCCCATGAGACACCAACGGGCGCCCGCCTCGACTCGGGCGACTATCGGGCGGCGCTCGAGCGGGCCCTCGATCTCGCCCGGTACACCGACGTGCGAGCGGAGCAGGAGGAACGGCGGCGGCGGGGCGACACTCCCATCGGCATCGGGATCGGCGCATTCGTCGAGCGGACCGGCGGTCAGCCCGATTCGTGGGAGTTCGGGGAGGTGCAAATCGCGGCCGACGGCACGATCGTGGCCCGTACCGGCTCGACGTCGGCCGGACAGGGCCACGAAACCGTTTGGCGCCGCATCGCCGCGGAGGTCTTCGACGTCGCCCCGTCGCGGGTGGAGTTCGTAGCCGGCGATACGGAGCTGGTAGGCGACTCGGTCGGCAGCTTCGCCAGCCGATCCGCCCAGGTCGGGGGCTCGGCGATCTGGCGATGCGCCGAAAGGGTGCGATTGACCGCGGCCGAACTGGTGGCCGAGATGCTCGAAGCGGCTCCCGCGGACATCCGCGTCGCCGGTGGTGCGTTCCATGTGGCCGGCAGCAGCGACCCGCACGTGACCCTCGCCGAGGTCGCCGCCGCAGCCGCCGCTCGCCAGATCGATCTGCGCTCGGAGGAGCGCTACTCGCCGGGAACTCAGACCTTTCCTTACGGTGTGCATGTCGCCGTCGTCGAGGTCGATATCGAAACCGGGCTGGTGACGCCGCGGTCTCTGGTGACCGTGGACGACGTCGGCATCGTGCTCGACGAAATGCTCGTCGGCGGGCAACTTCACGGCTCCATCATGCAGGGCCTTGGTGCCGCCTTGCTCGAACAGATGCACTACGCCGAAGATGGCCAGCCGCGGTCGGCCACGTTCGTCGACTACCTGGTGCCCACCGCCATGCAGCTGCCGCCGCTGACAGCCGATCACCTGTCCCATCCCGCCCCCTCGAACCCACTGGGCGCCAAGGGAGCCGGAGAGGGCGGATGTATCGGCATCCCCCCCGCAATCCTCAATGCCACAATCGACGCGCTGGCGCCGTGGGGCGTGCGTGATCTCCAAATCCCGCTGACTCCGGCCAGGGTCTGGGAGGCCCGCCAAATGGCGATCCGATGAGCACGTGAGCGGGATCATATGGGCGCTCATAGCCGGAGTGGGGTTCGGCATCTTCCAGGCGGTCCACCGCCGCGCCAACCAACTCATCGACGCCTATCGAGCCACGTTTCGGCTGTTGCTCATCGGCTTCGTCATTCTCGGTACGGTCACTTTCACCACCCAGGACCTCGACCCCGTACGACATGCCCCGTGGTGGTCGTTCCTGGCATTCAGCGCCGTGGGCATCGTTCACTTCTTCTTCGGCTGGACCTTCCTCGCTCTCAGCCAGCAACGGATTGGAGCCGCCCGCACCGGGGTCGCCATCGGGGCAACCCCGCTGATCGGCAGCATTCTGGCGGCTCTCATACTGAGCGAGCCCCTCCCTCCCCCGACCTTCATCGGAGTCGTTGCCGTGGTCATCGGCGTTGCACTCATCGCGACCCGCGCCGGCGACTCGGGACCGATTCAGACCGAGATCCCATGGTTCGCGCTGGGCGCGGCGCTTTCATGGGGAACCAGCCCGCTCTTCATCCGCTGGGGTCTATCCGGCCTGCCGATTCCGTTGTTCGGGGTGACGGTTGGCCTGGCGGCCGCAGCCACGCTCTACGCCCTGGTTCTGGTCTTGGCGGCGCCGGAGACCGGTGGGCTCTCGCCGCGCCGGGCGACGGGCTGGCTGGCGCTCGGCGCCATCATCTTGGGCACGGCGATCACGTCGCAGTGGATCGCCTTCGACCTGATCGAGATCAGTATCGCCATCACGCTGATGCAGATTTCGACACCCGTCGTCGTATTTGCCGCTCCCCTCGTGGTCGGCCGCGAGATGGAGCGCGTCACCCTGCGGCTGGTCGCCGGGATGGTGGCCGTCGTGGGAGGTTCCATCCTGGTTGTTCTGACCGGCTCGGCATGAGCGGATCACCCCACGTTCCTAGAATCGGTCGTGAATAGAGGAGGATTCGATGACCACCGCTCTCGACCCGGAACATGTTGTTGTCACTGAGGCGGTACCGGACTCAGATGTGCCGGTGCAGCTCATGTATGTCGAAACCTGGGACGGCCTGTACGCGCCGATCGGGGTGCGGCAACCGCCCGGCGCCGGCCCGTTTCCCGTGGTGTTGCTCGCTTCGGGCAATGGGGGCGGCGGCATGGCCTGGATCCGGGATGCAGTGAACAACAAGGGCTACATCATGGAACGCCTCCTCGAGGCGGGTTACGCGTGCGCCTGGCTGCGCTATCGCAGCGAGGTCGAGCTGGGTTACCACGAGGGTGGTCCTCTCGTGCGCGACATCCGCCAGGGGCGTGACCTGTTCAACCGGTCACCTCTCGAGTACGAGGATGAGATCGCCGTCATCGAGTACCTCAAGACGCTGCCCTGGGTCGATCCGGATCGGATCGGCCTCATCGGCATGAGCCACGGCGGCGAGATGGTGTTGAAGCTCACCTCGGACTACGACGGCGTGGCGGCGGCCGTCGCCAGCGAGCCGGCGTCGCACGAGTTCCTCGCCCTCAACCCGGACGACACCGCGTTCGTCAACGAGGAAACGCAGCTGCGCAACATCGAGGGCATGCAGATGAGCGAGGTCGACAAGGTGCGGGCTCGCATCGACGAGCCGGTCGCCCGCGCCAGGTGTGAATCGATCACAACGCCGATGCTGGTCATGGGACGTGAGGAGGACCATCTGCAGGGCATCTTCATTGCGTCCTATCAGATCCTTGCCGAGATGGGGAAGCCGGTGAGCTGGGTTTCCTACGACCATCCCCTCCACGGTTATGTGGTCCCGGTCCGCGGCGCCGATGGCGAGTACGAGGTCAACGACGTGCAACACGAGGCCATCGCCGCCGTGCTCGGATTCCTCGACGAGCACTTGAAGTAGCCGGCGGTCTTGGCGTAGAGCCGCGCGCCGGGGTCCCCGAGATTCGTGTCACACTCCCCACGGGCGCTCTGACCTCGCGGAGCTCGCGTCCGGGGTCGGGAAAAACAT
>CAMYJM010000212.1 GCA_947258635.1 uncultured Acidimicrobiaceae bacterium | reverse complement strand
CCGGTGAGGGGACCCGCTGCTCGGTTTCGCTGACTCGCTGTCACTTGACCCTGAGCACGTTGTGTGACGTATCCAGTTGTGCGATCTGACTCGCACTGGCCTCTTCGACCCAACGCGGACTGCGACGGGTCGTGACACCGGCGAGCGCTAACACGCGCCGGATCCGATTGACTGGTGTGTGCTGCACGGCTCCCCTCCTTTCTCAATGCAATGAAGCTCTGTGGCACGGTGGCGGCAGAGCCGGGCTGCCTGCGAGCTTCGGAACGGGCAATAAGCCGTGTATGTGGCCCATCCCGACGTTCGAAGACAGCTCCGGCCTACCGTCGCGGAACGGTGGGCAATCGAAACCCGGTCTCCCAGAAGCTGCGGAGCTTCCTTTGAGGCCGTTCCAGACCGGGGAGCTCTTCGAGAGGCGGGCTGGCATGGCCCCGCAAAGTGAAAAGCCGCCCGGCGGGCGGCTTCTCTACCAACGGTTAGCTGGAATCATCCGGCGCTGCGGCCGTTCCAGTGCTGGTGAGAAGCCTGAAGATCATCCGCGATGAGCGACCCGGGGCCGCTCGTCACGCTCGGAGCCCACGCGAATGGTGAACCGAGGATCTGCTCTATGAGAACGTTCATCATCGTGGCCTCCTCTCTCCTCTACTTGCCGGCTACAGGCTCAGCATGCCATAAACAGAAACGCCGCAACCAACCCCGATGGGTCGCCACGGCTCCACGCAGTGTCTCACGGATGGCCGGGACCGTCAAGGCGCCGACCGACACCTCTGGCACCCGGCGCGAGCCGGCCGGAGGCTATGCCGCCGGACCGTCTTGTGCGACAATACCTTCATGGATCCATTCACTCTGGGCCTTGTCCTGGTGGTAGTGGTATTGCTCCTGGGGGCACGGGCGGTCGCCCGGCATAGGTCGCGGAGAGCCACGCCGGAAAAGGTGTTACCCCCCTCCCCTGAGCTGGTCGAAGCCATGGAAGACCTCGACAAGCTGAAGGGCACCATACATTGGGGCGACATCCGAGGCTGAGGCTCGGCCCGACCTAGACGTTGTCGCCACCGCCACTCGCGGTTACACCACCTCGGTGGTACGGTGCTTCTCGTGCCGGGATCCCTGCGATCCGCGTCCCTTCATCGCGACTCATTAAGTGCAGCCGTGACGAGCCGACAGGGAGACCGGAACGGAGAGACAACGAATGGATCCCAGCATGGCTACTGACCTCGCGACAGGACGCGCCGCGACCGAACGACCGAACTCGTCCATCAACCTGGTGCGCCGCGCAGCCGGGGTAGTCGGCGACATTCTCTGGTGGTCGTTTCTCTTTGTCATCTTTGCTTCGATCACAGTCGGGGTCGCCACCGAGCTGTTCTGGTAGTCACCCACGGACCAGGCGGCACGGCGCTACGGCCACGTGAGTATCAGCCCGGCGATGGCATCGGCGACGGCGAGAAGCAGCCCGATATCAACGTGCTCGGGGGTGTCGGCGGCCGAGTGGAAGAGCGTTTCGAGCATCTCGTCGAAGCAGTCCGTGGTGATGGCGATCGCGGGCCGGCCCCGCATGGCGAAGATGGCATGGTCGCTCTGGTAGAACTCAGGGCCCCTGACGAAACTCGAGCGGAGAGCGAATGCTGCATCGACGTGCCCGGCCAGGGAGGCATCTAGGTTGTAGGTCGAGTAGGCACTCCTACCGCCTCGGTAGCCGGCGCCGTCGATGTTCACTACTAGGGCGATATCGACGAGCCGCTCCTCGTTGGCCGCGAGCCAGTCGACTTCTCCCGGGGCCGCGTAGTGATCCTCGCCGTTGACTGCAAGCAACTCGACTCCGACGGGAATCTCCGGGTGTCGATCCGGCGAGAGGATCTCGGCCAGCATGAGCAGCACGATCACCCCCGCCGCATTGTCGACGGCTCCGGGAGTACCCGGTTTCGTGTCGACGTGAGCGATGACCGTCACCCGGGGGGCCCGCCGGCCCCGAGTGGCGATCACGTTGTGCGCCGTCGCCGGCCGCCGCTCCGACCGTATCTCGACCGTTGCCGCCGTGCCGTCGCACCCGGCAAGCCAACCCGTGTTTCCGGGACGCATGTTGGCGGTTGGGATGGCGAAGTCGCCATCCTCGATGAGCGGGAACGGATCGAGTGCCCCGCACAGCGCAGGGTGTTTCCCGGTGACGGCCAACACCGCGGCGGGCGATGCCGCCTCAAGTGCGGCGACAATCCGCGCATGCTCGTCAGAGCCGTAGAACGGGTACGCCTTCGGCGTCAGCGGCTCTGCGGCGAGAACCCCGTCGAGCACCACGATCGACCCGGTGAGGTCAGAGCGATCCAGGTCGGGCGGATCACTCAGCACTCGTAAGACGCCCGCCGCCGACACACCCAATCCATACGGGCTGGGCGTCAATTCGATCGATCTGCCGGCAACGGCCAGCTCCCCGCCGGCGGTGTACCAATCGAGGCAGGCGAATTCCGGTGTGACGACTTCCCAGCCGGCGCCGGCCAGCGCCGCTGCCGTGTACGCCGTTGCGACATGATTGCCGGCGCTACCGGGGCGCCGGTCGGGCGCGGCAGAACACAGGGCAGCCAGCTGCGCCGCGGCGGCCCTCTCGAGTAGTGCGGCCAACTCGTCTGGAACCATGGCGCGACGCTATCCGGAGGCAGACCGAGACACGAATCACAGTCGGCACGTCAATTGGATCGCCGCACCGGGAATTCGCTCGGCTCCCAGGGCGTTTCATACCTGAGCCACGCCACGGCTCGGCGCCTCAGGAAAGGCGCCGCATTGCCGAGGATGCTCATGACACCGAAGGGACCATGCTATGGTTCCGTCGGCCGCACCGGGTGGAGGCCAGCGAAACTTCGCTTCCCCGGTGTTCTCACGGCCGACCTCTCGCCGGTCGAAACGCCTCTTCGACCGAAACTCGCTGCCGCCGGCGTCCGACGCTGCGGACGAGTTCGAGAAAGACCAGTCCGAACCTCGATCTCGGGCCCGAGACGACCTCAAGACGAACGGGCCCGCCGAAAGGAGTGCTGATGACAGCACGACACTATGCGTTTGATGACGCAACAGATGAGACCAACCTGCGCCGTGGTTCGCTCTACCGCGCCACCACGTCGGGGGGCACCACGATCGGTGAGTACCTCGGCATGGAGGCCCCCCACGGCGACCTTGCCATCCTCCTGCGCCACGCCGCCGGCACCAACTCGATCGAACTGACCAACGTCACCTCGATCGAACGCCTCGCCGCCTAGCAGCTAGCGGTCGGCACTAGCCGGGTTGCCCGTCGCTCGGATTCGGGAGACGCAGCCAGCGGTCGATCGCGATACCCCACACGACACAAAGCACCGCTACCAGCGTGAGCGCCAGCGGTTACAGCGCCGACCGCCTCGATCTGACACGGCGACGTGGCCACACCCGGGGGAATCGAAAGACATCACGGCCGGCACCTACCGCCCGAACTGCAGGCGGAGCACCCGTTCGTTGTATCCGGCGTCCTCGTCGAACAGGAGCCGGGCCTGGGCCGCGGACTCACTGATGTCGACGGCACGCACATTGCGGATCTCAGTCGAGTCGGCGACTGCGCTCACCGGCCGCTTGTGCGGTTCGCGAACCTCGATACGGACCCGCGATGACGAGTGGAGGAGCGCCCCGGGCCAGCGCTGGGGTCGGAAGGGGCTGATCGGCGTCAACGCCAGGATGTTGGCTTGGAGCGGGATGATGGGGCCGCCTGCCGACAAGTTGTAGGCCGTGCTACCGGCCGGCGTGGCCACCATGACTCCGTCGGCGATCAGTTCGGGGATACGCAGCACGCCGTCCACCGAGATGGCCAGCTTGGCGCTCTGTTGCATCTGGCGCAGGAGCGAAACCTCGTTCAGCGCGTACGCGTCGATCTCGGCTCCCGACTCGGAATGAGCCTTCATAGATAGCGGGTGGATGATCACTTCCTGGGCGTCGGAGATGCGCTTCTCCAGATTGTCGGTCCGGTACTCGTTGAGCAGGAAGCCCACCGAACCGCAGTTCATCCCGAACACCGGTGTGCCCCGGTCGAGCATCCGATGCAGGGTTCGCAACATCTGGCCATCGCCGCCCAGCGCCACCACAACATCGGCCTCGGCGACCGGAACCGACGGATAGACATCGCTCAGTTCGGCCAGTGCCTTCTGGCCGGCGTCGGTGTCGGCGGCAGCGAAATGCATGGCGAGCGGTTCAGTCATGGCTCTCCAGATTACGGTGCAGCGGTACCCGATAGCGACCACGGAACACTGCGCCGCCCTCCGGCCGCCCAAGCCGGGCGTGGACCTCGGCGGGAATGCCGATATCGGCCAGCACGAGATGGCCGGCCTGGTCGGCACACAGACCTGACTTCGGCAGCGCCAAGGTCAGGGTCCTCGCGGCGACGATCGCCGTGCCCGGCGAGGCGCCGCTGGAGGCATCGATACCCGATGGAATGTCCAGCGACAACACCGGCGCCGCGGCGTTGTTGGCCCATTCGATCAGCTCCAGGGCGCGGCCCCGCGGGGCACCCTGCAGGCTGTAACCGACGATCGCGTCGATGACGAGCCCCATGTCCTCGGGGGGATTCTCGAGTACCCGACCTCCGGCGTGCCGAAAGAGCTCGAGCTGCCGGGCCGGGACCTCGCCGAGGCGGCCGACATCGGTCACGACCGCACAAACCTCGCCGCCATGGTTACGGAGATGGCGTCCGGCAGTGAGCCCCCCGCCCCCGTTCCCGCCGGTTCCCGCCAGGACCACGATTGTGGACTCGGCCCAGCCACCACCCAGCATCGCCTGCGCCTCCAAAGCGAGGTTGCGCCCGGCGTTCTCCATCATCTGATAGAGATTGGGGCCGGTCTCTTCGATGGCAATACGGTCGACTTCACGCATTTCGCCGGCGCTGACGGCCGGCACTTGGCGGCCGTCGTCATCGCGGAAACTGCACGTGATCACAGACGGACGCTACCTCGCCGGCCGGCTACTCGGTCGAGAGCAGGCCCAGGATGTGGTCGTCCATCTCCTCTTGTGCCCGGCTCATCTCCTCTGCGGTCTTGCCCTCCATCAGCGCCGAATGCACCTCGGCGCCATGAGCCATCATGGCGGCGTGCACCTCGGCGGCATCGTCACCGTGGGCGACATAATCGCATCCGAGCCCGGGGACGACATCGCTGCATCGAAGCTGCATCTTCCCTCCAATTCTCGGGGCGGAGGCGGTCCCCGCCTCCTCCAACTATGCCACGCGATCCTTCCGATCGTTGTGCTTAGAACCCGGCGATGGCATCGTTCTAGTGTCGTGCGTCATAGGTTCGTCAAGTATTTTTTGAGGCTGTCGAGGATCTGGTCGGCGGTTT
>CAMYJM010000211.1 GCA_947258635.1 uncultured Acidimicrobiaceae bacterium | reverse complement strand
GTATCGCCGGGTGGCCACCGAGACGCTGGACTACCTCGTGAATGAGATGCGTCACGAATCAGGTGGGATCTTCTCAGCCGAGGACGCCGACAGCGAGGGTGAGGAGGGCAAGTTCGCCGTCTGGTCGGCCCAGGAGTTCCGCGATGTCACCGGCGCCGAAGCCGATCTGATGGCGGTCCTCTACGGGGTCACCGAAGGCGGCAACTTCGAGGGTCACAACATCCTCGAGCGGTCCCGGCCCCTCGAGGAGGTGGGAGCGCAATTCGATCTGAATGTCGACGAGATCGCCGCCAGGCGCGCCCGCGCCGACGCCCGGTTGATCGAACGGCGCCGCCACCGGGTTCCCCCATCGGTCGACGACAAGGTTGTCGTCGCCTGGAACGGCCTGGCGATGCGGGCGTTCGCCGAGGCCGCAGTCGCGTTTCGCCGTCCGGATTACACAGAAGTGGCCATTGGGATCGCGAACTTCGTAGCGACTGAGGGAACCTCACCGGATGGCCGCCTGGTGCGCAGTTGGCGCGAAGGAAAGGTGTCTGGGCCGGGATTCTGTGATGACTACGCCGCAGTCGCGGTAGGTCTGTTCGCCCTGTACCAATCCACCGGCGATGAGCGTTGGTATCGCAGTGCCCTTCGACTGACCGATGACATGATTCGCCTCTTCGCCGACGCGGACGGAGGCGCCTTCTTCGCGGTGGGCGCCGACCAGGCCGATCTGATCGCCCGCCCCAAGAACCTGATGGACAACCCGACCCCCTCGGACAACTCGCTGGCGGCCGAAGCACTGGCGATCCGCGCCGCCTACACGGGTGAACCCGACCTCGAGACGCGCTTTTTGGGGATCGCGCAGGCTTCCGGAATGCTGGCAGCAAAACACCCGACAGCCGTCGGGCACCTGCTCAGCCTGCTTGCCGTCAACCCGCTCCGTCAGGTCGCGATAGTCCGCGGAGACGACGGAGTGGCCGACGAGCTGACGAGCGAGTACCACTCCGCCTTCCGGCCCGGTCACGTGCTCGCGATCGGCGCGGCCGGCGGGAGCACTATCCCGCTGCTCGATCAGCGGACGGCCATCGACGGCGCGGCGACCGCATACGTGTGCGAAGGCTTCGTGTGCCAACTGCCGACAACCGACCCCGCCGAGTTCAAACGGCAACTCGAGACGCCGCCCCAGCCCGGCTGACGAAGCGGCGGCGAAGCGGGCTCCCCTCGTGTCTTCCCCGTGCTGTGAACTGCAACCGCGTCCGGGAGAATCACACCTAGGCTCACGCCATGGACGAATCCGAGGCTCCAGAACCCGAGGCGCCGCGCACGGCGCACTGCTTGTGGTGCGGTGCCGACCGTCCGGTCGACGTCGACGTCTGCCCCACCTGCCGGCACGCCTGGATCGACGCCACCATCGACGAGGCCCGTGTCGGCAAGCTCGAGAGCCTCGCCACCCCGGCGCCTGTGATCAGGCGATCGCTCCGGTGGTGGCAGCGCAAATGGCTTCCCCTCGCCATCGCCGGCCTGGTCGCCGTGATCTATGGAGTCGTGTTCTGGGTGATGTGGGACGACACCCAGATCGAGGCCGTGCCGGCCGCCACCACCCCGGCGCCGACGACACCGGTCGACACGCCGACGTCGAGCGCACCAATCGGCTCCTCCGCGGAGCCTTCGACGACAACCACGAGCACCACGACCACCACGACCACCACGACCACTACGACCACTACGACCACCACCCTTCCCCCGGTTCCCGAGGTGCCGCCCGCCGTCGATGTTGCCGATCTGACACTCGGCGCCTTCGCCCTGGGACCCCTCCGATTCGGCGCCTCGAGCACTGCGGCCGCCGGCCGGTTGGTGGCCACCTTCGGGCAACCGCAGGAGAGGTTCCCGGTCGGCGAGAACTGGGGACTGTGCCCCACGGATACCGGGCGAGTTCTGCGCTGGGGCCACCTGAGAGCGATCTTCCGGGACGACCCGGAGGGCGAGGCCCTTGTCGGCTACAGACTGGCGGACGATCCGACTGCAACGGATTTCGGCGAGACCCTCCTGTTACGGTCGCTTTCCGGCCTCGCCCTCGGCGACTCGCAGGAGCGTCTCGAACAGCTCTATGCGAACGTCATGACAGATACGCTCGACGATGGCAGCTCGATCTTCCTGGTGCTGCGCTCGTCGGACCAACGGACTCTGCTGTGGGGCACCTTGTCGAGTGGCGCCGAGCCCGTGGTCACCGGGATCAACTCACCACGTCCGTGTGACGGCGGGCCGTTCGCCCCGTGACGGCTCGGCCCGGCTCCCAACCCCTATCATTGCGCAGTGGGCGTCCACTGGGATGCTCGCGCTCACCCAAGCGGGTTGTCGGCCGTTCGCGATTGAGAAGGGGACCATGGCTGTGAGCAGGCGGCGCACCAAGCGCGCCGTGATCCCAACCGCGGTATCCATCGGCGCCGGATTGTTGACCTTCTTGCTGCTGGTGCGCGAGTACGAATCGGCTCGCGCCACGACCTTGGCCGCCGGTGGCGCCGCCCTGGTCACAGCTCTCCTGTTCGCACTGTGGGCGTGGCGGGTCCGGCGCCGGGCGATCACACGTGAGCTGTCGGGGCCGGTCTTGGGACAGATCCCGCTCGAGCCCACGGCCGCCCGGCTCTCGGAGGCGGATTCAGATGCGGGGCGTGCCTACGGGGCCGCCGCCGCCGAGCTCGAGGCACGCACCGTTGGCCAGGTCGTGCTGGTCAGCAGCCCGGGGCCCGGCCAAGGGACATCACGCACCGCCTTGAACCTGGCTGCGGCCGCAACCAGATCCGGCAGGCGTGCCGTGCTCGTCGATGGCGATCCGACGCAGAAGGGCCTGTCCCGTTTCGGGCGGACCGGTGCCACGCCCGGCCTGGCCGAGCTGGCCCGCGGCGAAGCCGACCTCGCTGCGTCCAGCCGATTGTGGGCTATCGCCCCCGGCTTCCGTTTGCCCTTCATACCGGCCGGCCAAGGCGACCTTCCCAGAAGAGCCGGCAACGGTGCCGGACCCATGGCAGACGCCGTCGACATGCTCACCAGCGTCGCCGATCTCATCTTGATCGACGTCCCGCCGCTCGGCTGGAACACCTCCGCCCAATCGCTGGCGACCCACGCCGACGGGAGCGTTCTCGTCGTCACCGAGACGAGCGACCCGGAGGCGATCCGCGGTGCAACCAGGTCGCTCGCCGACGTCGGGGCCCCGGTGATCGGCTATGTCGTCAACGGAGCGAGCGGCGAGCATCTGCACCCGACACCGATGTGGCGCCGCACTTTGTGGCGGGCGCTGACCACGCTGACCGTCGCCGCCCTGCTGTTCGTCGGATGGAACGCCTTGCGCATCTGGGATTCGTGGCAGGATGTCAACCGCGACGCGCTCGACGTCGGTGCCGCCCAGGTGTTCCTCCCCATCCCCGAGGCCGGGATCACAACACCTGAGGTCTTCCCGGAGCAAGCGGCGACTGCGGTCACGTCGGCCCCCGTCGACGGGGCGGCGTTCCGCTCCTTCTTGATCGTGGGCAGCGATGAAGGCGGCTATCGCGCCGACGTCATCATCCTCGCCCTCTTCCCGGAGGGGAGCGGCCAACCAGTGATGGTGTCGCTACCGAGAGATCTCTACCTGCCGAACCGCTGCGGCAGCACCTACAGCCGAGTCAACACCACGTTGTCGGGATGCGGCTCCTCGGTCAACGGCCCCACGCTGCTGGCCGTCACCGTGGAAGACTTCACCGGCATCGCCGTCGACCATTTCGCCCTCTTCGACTTCGACGGCTTCGAGCGGATACTCGACGCCGTGGGCGGGGTCGAGGTCTGCGTCGACCGGCCCGTGCGCGACGAGAAATCGTTTCTGGATCTCCCCGCCGGCTGCACCAATGCGTCGGGAGACCAGGCGCTGGCCTGGGTGCGCTCGCGGCAGACCGAGGAGCTGGCCAATGGTGTCTGGCGATACGTGCCCCGCGTCAACGACCTCACTCGCAACGAGCGTCAGCAAGACGTGATCTTGGCGATGTTGGCCAAGCTCAAGAGGTTCGACTCACCGTCGCAGCTGGCGGCGATCGTCGAGAGCCTCACCAACGAGTTCACGCTCGACGATCAACTCGGCGTTGGGGACGCCATCGCGCTGGCCTGGAGCCTGCGTACCCTCGACCCCGATCAGATCACGCGTATCTCGATTCCCGTGCGCGATTTCACAGCCGACGACGGAGCCCGGGTCCTGGTTCCTACCGTGTCGTTCTCGGACCTTCTCGGCGAGACGCGCCCCGACCTGGTGCTGGGCGCCACGTAATGGCGGAGCCTGTCACCCAAGCTACGCCGATGACTGCGGCGGGGCATAAGATGGTGCCACGGCGCGAGCCGACGGCAGGATGCGGTACAGAACTGAGAGACAAGTGAGCGACGGCTACGACGACGACTTCGACCCGTATGAAGATCTCATGGACCTCACCGGCACCGAGAATGTGCCACCCCTCGAGGATCCGACGACCCCCGTGGCGACGCCGCCCCGATCCCCGCTGCTCATGGGGCTGATCGTCGGATTGTTCCTCGTCATCCTCAGTATCGCCGCCTTCGAGGTGATCGGCCAGGACGAGGAGCCCGACCCCTCGGCCGCGCCCAGCTCGTCCGCCGCCGGCGACAGCTCGACCACAGACGCATCCGGCACCACGGCAGAGCAGCCGGGGACCACCGCGGAGCCTCCGGCCTCGGTCGTAGTGGATCTTCCGGAGTTCACTGCCACCGGGAATGCAGTCGACATCGCCGATCTGGCCCTAATGGTCGACGCAATCGGCCCGATCAAGCTGGGCACATCGGCACCCCGCTCGGTCGGTCGCCTGATCACGTCGCTGGGCCCGCCCGACGAGGACTCGGGTGCTGTCGAGTCGACCGGGGAGTTCGGCACGTGCCCCGGCGCCATCGAGCGGATCGTCCGCTGGGGCCCGCTCGTGGCCGTTGTCGTCGTTGACGACGATGGAACCCAAACGTTGGGAGGCTATCGGCTGGACACCGAGTACGGGGGTCTGGGCTCGCCGGCCGCGGATCTGCGGACCCTGTCGGGGTTGAAGCTGGGGAACTCGGTTGAGCGCCTCGAATCGATCTACGCCGGCTTTGAGATCGCCTACGCGCCCCACCCGGACCTCAATGAGATATACGAGCTGCGATCGAGCAACACGGGCAATCTGCTGCTGTGGGGACCGCTGGGGTCATCGCAAGGCAGCGGCGGGTTCATTCGCGGCATCTACTCGCCCGATGCGTGCGGCCGCTTCTCGGAGCCGGTGGAGTGACGCTGGTTGCGACCTAGTTACACTGTCGCCACCAGCGAGGAGTCCCGGGAGAGATGCCGCAAAGAGCCAGGTCCGTAGTCTATGGGGCAGTCGGTGGCG
>CAMYJM010000210.1 GCA_947258635.1 uncultured Acidimicrobiaceae bacterium | reverse complement strand
GCCCACATCGACAGCCACGCCGTCTACACCAACAGCGTGCCCGGTGGAGCGTTCCGCGGCTTCGGAGCCCCGCAAGGAGCATTTGTAGCCGAGTCGCAGGTGAACAAGCTGGCGGCGGCGCTGGACATGGATCCGGTCGAGCTGCGCCTCCTCAACTGCCTGCGAGAAGGCTCTATCGGCATCACCCAGGTCGAAATGCCGGCCGGAGTCAGCCTCCCGGAAGTAATCGCAGGTTGCCGGGACCGAGCAGAGTGGGGGGCGCGCCCGGCGCACGTAGCGGAGGTGAAGGTCTTCGAGTCGCTGCCGAGCGCGCCCGATCGGATCCGCACCGGACGCGGCTTTGCGTGCGCCTACAAGAACGTCGGCTTTTCGTTCGGCTTCCCCGAGCGGTGCGATGCCCGGGTCGAGCTGCACGGTGACGACGAGATCGATCGAGTAGTGCTCCACCACGGGGGAGCCGACGTCGGCCAGGGTTCCCACACCGCTTTGCTGCAGATGGTCGCCGAGGCTACGGGCGTCGCCATCGAACACATCGAAGGTGTGTTCTCCGACACCGCCTCCTCCGGAGACTCGGGATCGGCATCGGCGTCACGGATGTCGTGGATGGCCGGCAACTCCATCCTCGGGGCCGCCGAGGAGGCCGCCAAGGCCTGGCTCGACGGCGATCGGCCCGCCGTCGGCGAGTTCCGCTTCATCCCACCGGCGACTGAGACGCTGGACCCGGCGACCGGTATCGGCCAGCCCAACTTCGCATACGGCTATGTGGCCGAAGCCGTCGACCTCGCCGTCGATCTCGACACCGGCCACATCCATGTCGGTAACGTCGTCTGTGCCACCGACGTGGGGAGGGCGATCAACCCGACCCTCATCGAAGGCCAGGTCGAGGGGGCCGTCGTCCAGGCCCACGGGTACGCGATCAGCGAGTATCTCCAGGTCGTCGCCGGCCACGTCCTCAACCCTCGCTACAGCGGCTATCTGATCCCGGGCATCCTCGACATCCCCGATGAGGTCGTCTCCCACATCCTCGAGCACCCCGATCCCCGCGGTCCCTTCGGCGTCCGCGGCATGGCCGAGATGCCGTTCATCCCATACGCCCCGGCCGTGGTCGCCGCTCTCTACGACGCCACGGGCGTCTGGTTCAACGAGTTCCCGCTCACCCCGAGCCGGATCCTGGCCGGCCTCGAGGCAGCCGCCACGACGGGCGCCCCCTGACGGAGGCGCCGATCGCCCCACGCAATTGACAACGTGTCGAGCTTGCTGCGACGATCCCCGGCCATGAGTGATGGGTGCAGCGGTGCGTAGGCAAGAGCAGCGGTGACGTCGCGGACGAGCGCCTCCGGCCGGCTGCAGCGGACACTGATTCCGGTGATCGCCGTCGTTGCCGCTCTCGCCCTGGGAGCCATCATGCTGCTGGCTCTGGGGGCCAACCCGCTCACGGGCTACTGGGCCATGATCAAAGGCGCGTTTGGATCCGGCAACGGCCTCATCGAAACGGCGCTCAAGGCCACCCCGCTCATGCTCGTCGGAGTCGGGATCACGATCGCGTTCCGCGCCAATGTGATCAACATCGGCGGCGAGGGGCAGATGATCCTTGGGGCCATCTTCACGACCGGGCTCGTCTTGCTCTTGCCGGACATGTCGGGGTTCATCCTTATTCCCCTTGTGATCCTCGCCGGCTTGTTGGGAGGGGCACTGTGGGGAGCGATTCCGGGGGCGTTGAAGGCCTACTTCGGAGTGAGCGAGATTCTCTCGACGATCATGCTCAATCTCGTTGCCGCCCAGCTCATGAACTACCTGCTGCGGGGCCCGTTCATCGACCCGAACTCCAACGAGCTCGGGGCGATCCCCCAGACAGAACGCCTCTCGGAGGGAGCCGACCTTCCCATCCTCATCGGCAGCCGGCTCCACGCCGGACCGCTGATCGCGATCCTTGCCGCGATAGCCGCATACGTGCTGCTGTGGCGCACCACCGCCGGCTACCGGCTGCGAGCCGTCGGCCTCAACCCCGACGCCGCCCGGTACGGTGGCATGCCGGTGAAGCGGAGCATCGTCCTCGCCCTCACCTTCAGCGGAGCGCTGGCCGGCCTGGCCGGTGCGCTCTTGGTCTTCGGCAGTGAATCGCACCGGTTCGTCACCGACGGCTCCGCAGCCGGATTCACCGGGTCCGCCGGATTCAACGGCATCGTCACCGCGTTGTTCGGCGCCCTGCACCCGCTGTGGACGATTCCTTCGTCCTTCCTGTTTGGCGGGTTGTTGGTCGGCGCCAACAGCCTGCAGCGGGCCGTTCAGGTTCCTCAAGCGCTGATCGTGGCCCTGAACGGGCTGGTAGTCGTCTTCGTGGTTTCGTCCGACTGGATACGGCAGCGCCTCGGGCTCGTCGAAGCGCACCAGCCGGAAGGGAACGATGACGAGGTTGAGGCCGTCGAGGTGGTGCCATGAGCGAGCTCTTCACCGAAACCGCGATCGTCGCCACCCTGGCTGCCATGCTCCGGCTTGCCATGCCCCTGCTGCTGGCAGGACTCGGAGAGATGTATGGCCAGCGCAGCGGCGTGCTCAACCTCGGCGTTGAGGGCGTGATGTTGCTCGGTGGCTTCTTCGCGTATTGGACGACGCTGAGCACCGACAGCCCGTGGCTCGGACTCCTCGCCGGGCTCGCCGTGGGACTGATCATGGGATTACTCAACGGAGTGATCAGTGTGACGTTGCAGGCCCAGCAAGGGATCAGCGGCATCGGGGTGTTCCTCTTCGGCCTCGGCCTGAGCGACCTCCTCTTCCAGAAGATCGTCGGTACCCCCCGCCTCATCGATCCCCTGGCTCAGATCGAAATCCCTTTGCTGTCTCGCATCCCCGTGATCGGCGACTTCGCCTTCAACCAGCGCTCGATCGTCTACATCGCATTTCTTCTCGTGCCGCTGAGCATGTGGGCGCTGAACAAGACGACGTTCGGCCTCAACATTCGGGCTGTCGGCGAGAATCCGGCGGCCGCCGATAGCCTCGGAGTGAGCGTCGCTCGCACCCGCTACGCCACGTTGGCCATCGGCGGAGTTCTGGCGGGAGCGGCCGGGGCGGGGCTCGTGCTCACCACCGGGTCGTTTCAACAGAACTTCACTGCGGGGCTGGGCTTCATCGCTATCGCCCTGGTTTACTTCGGGGCATGGCGGCCCATCGGAGTCATGCTCGGGGCGCTGCTCTTCGGCTTCATCCAGGCGCTGGTCTTTCAGCTCAAAGCACTCGAGCTGATCCCGGTGAGCCAGCAGGACCTCTACAACATGGCCCCCGCTCTGATCACTATCTTGGCCCTGGTGGCGGTCTCCCAACGATTCCAAGCTCCGACCGCGCTGACGAAACCGTTCAGCCGCGGTGGATAAATGACCAAACACGAATCCCGTTTTGAAGGGAAGAGAGAAGGAAGACATATGAGGATGGCAAAAGGATGGCGCTTGCTGGCGCTCCTCGGCGCGCTGGCGCTGGTGGCAGGTGCCTGTGGCGGTGACGATGACGGTGACGATGGTGGGGCCTTTCGGATAGCGATAGTCGCGCCAAGTGCCTCCAACGACCTGGCGTTCAGCCAGTCAATAGTTGATGCAGTGAACGCGATTCAGGCGGAGATGGGGGCGGACGCCATCGAGATCGCCATCACCGACGGAACGTTCGTCGTCGAAGACGCCGCCGCGAATATGCGCGGCTATGCCGACGACGGTTACGACCTCGTGATCGGCCACGGATCTCAGTACGGCTCATTCCTGCCGGAAATTGCTGAGGATTTCCCAGACACGGCATTTGCCTGGGGCACCGCATCGGACACGTTTGGGCTGGACAACGTTTCGGCCTATACGGCAGCCGCCGATGAGGGCGCCTATGTCCAGGGGATCATGGCCGCAGCGCTCAGCACGAGCGGCAAGATTGGAGTCGTCGGACCGGTCGACGTCGGCGACGCCGCGCTGTACGTTCAGGGCTTCGTCAACGGTGCCGAAAGCGGCGGAGCCGACGTCGCCGTCGCTTTCACCGGCGACTTCGGCAACACGACGTTGGCGGCAGAAGCGGCCAACGCCCATGTCGCCAACGGCGCGGATGTCATGACGGGAACCGCCCAGATGGTGGTCGGCGCCGTCGGCGTGGCCGAACAGCAGGGTGTCCTGTGGTTCGGTACGCAGTCCAACCAGACGAGCCTTGCCGACTCGATTGTCGTGTCGAGCCAGGTCTACAAATGGGAAGTGGTCCTCTCGGACCTCGTCGAGCAGATCAAGGACGGGAACTTGGGCGGCCAGACCTACGAGATCAACCTCGCGAACGGCGGCTTGGTCATCGAGTACAACGACGCCTACAACCTTCCGGCCGATGTGCGCCAAGCCGGAGATGACGCCGTGGCAGGCATCATCGACGGCTCGATGAGCACCGGCCTGTAATGAAACCCGGGAGGGGAGCCACCCGGCTCCCTTCCCCTGCCCGTCAGGACAACGCGTGAGCGAAACCACTCCACTTCTCGAGATGCGGGGAATCACCAAACGGTTCCCCGGGGTGTTGGCGAACGACAGCGTTGACTTCGACGTGTACCGCGGCGAGATTCACACCCTGCTCGGCGAGAACGGGGCCGGGAAGTCGACGCTGATGAAGATCCTCTATGGCCTTTACCAACAGGACGAGGGTGAGGTTCTCATTGAGGGTAACGTCGTGGATCTGAAGGAGCCGGCCGACGCTATCGCACATCGGATCGGCATGATCCATCAGCACTTCATGCTGGTGCCCACGTTGACAGTCGTAGAGAACGTCGCCCTGGGCCTGGCGCCGGCGACAAACGTGAGACCTGACTTCGCCGCGGTCGGTGCCCGCATCGTCGAGCTCGCAGACACGTACGGTCTGCACGTGGATCCGAACGCATATGTGTGGCAATTGGCCGTCGGTGAACGGCAGCGGGTGGAGATCATCAAGGCGCTCTATCGGGACGCCGAACTTCTGGTCCTCGACGAACCGACTGCCGTCTTGACGCCCCAGGAGGTGGACGATCTCTTCGTGACGCTGCGCCAGATGGCGGCCGACGGGAAGGGTTTGATCTTCATTTCGCACAAGCTGCACGAGGTGATGGCGCTCAGTGACCGGATAACGGTGCTCCGCCACGGCCGTGTCACCGGCGCCACGGTGCCTGCCGAAACGAGTCGCGGTGACCTCGCCAACATGATGGTCGGCCGCGAGGTCCGGTTGGCTCCCGATCGGCCGGACGTCGAGGTCGGCGATGTCCGACTCTCGATCCGCGACCTCCGGGTTGTCGGTGGTCGGGGGACCAACGCCGTCGATGGGCTGCAGCTCGAAGTCCGCGCCGGTGAGATCCTCGGCATCGCCGGAGTATCGGGCAACGGGCAGCGCGAGTTCGCCGAGGCGG
>CAMYJM010000209.1 GCA_947258635.1 uncultured Acidimicrobiaceae bacterium | reverse complement strand
GTCGCCCAATGGGCCGGCGTGGTCTGGTTCATCGTGCTGGTGCGCCGCCCGTCGAATCGCGACCGGCTCGTGATGCTCCGCGGATTGACCTGGTGGGGGATGCGACCGCTGATGGGCGCCAGCGCGGCTCTCGTGATCCGCACCGGCTCGCTGCTCGCAGTGTTTGCAGTCGCCACCGCCGTCGCCAGCAGAATCAGCAACGTTGCCATCGGGGCCCACCAGGTGGCCTCGCAGCTGTGGCTCTTCCTGGCGCTCGTCGTCGATGCACTGGCAATTGCCGGGCAGTCGATGATCGGGCCTCGGATCTCCAGCGGACGTTCCGACCAGGCGCGGCAGGTCGCCAACCGGCTGCTCCAGCTCGGTCTGGTTGTGGGCTGCGGCCTCGCAGTGCTCATGGCGGCGGGAGCATCTGTGCTTCCCCGCTTGTTCACGGACGACACAACCGTGATCGCCGCCGTCGAGAGCGTCTTGTGGTTCGTTGTCGTGATGCAGCCGATCAACGCGCTGGTTTTCGTCTGGGACGGTATCGGTGTCGGGGCGAGCGCGTTTCGCTTCCTGGCCTGGTCGATGCTCGTGGCCGCGGGCATAACGATCGCGATGCTTCTGGCCGTTCTGCCGACGGGCGGCAGCCTCGTGATGGTGTGGTGGGCTCTCACCGTTTTGATGATGCTGCGCCTGGGAGCCCTCACGTGGTGGCATTTCAACGGTCCACTCTCGGCCGCCGAGGTGGCGCTGGCGACCTAGCGATCTAGGGCGTAGTCTCCTCGGCTGCCGCCGTTGCTTGCGGCGGGCGACTGCGCACCAGGTCGATCCCGCGGGTCTCAGGGAGCAGTGTGACCAGCAATGCGGCGATCACCAGCCCCAGCGCCAGCAAGCTGATCGTGAGCGACAGGCCGATGGAGTCGACGACCAGGGCCCCGACCGTGAAGCCGGCGATACTTCCGACGATGGCGGCGTTGGTGATCCAACCGGCGGCGGTGGCCCGGACCCGGGTCGGGAACAGCTCGGAACGATGGGCAGCGAATGCGGGCACGAGCATGGAGGCACCAAAGGACGCGACGAGGATCGCCGGCGCCAGCAACCAGCCCGAGTCGAGTGAATAGAAAGCAACCCCGCCCCCGGCCCCCAACAGCACGGCGATCACGGTCGTTTGACGGCGCCCCATGCTGTCGGCCATCCGGCCCCCGAAAAGGAGGCCGAAAGCGCCGAGGCCGGAGAACACGATGAGCAAGAAGCGGGCCGGGCCGGCATCCCATTCCAGGTCGTTGATCAGCCGTTCGAAAACGAAGTCGAACGCAGGTGACGAGAAGGCGGCCACAAAAAAGGCGATGCCCGCCAGGGGCCAGAAGTGCTTGGCGAGTCCGGCCGACAGCGCCCGCGGAAAGGTCACATGCGTCTCGAAACGGCGAAAGGCCCGCGACTCTCTCAGGAACTGGTTCAACAGCGGCAGCGCCAGGAGCCCGGCCGCCGAGATGCCGAAGAGGATCCTCCAGGAGCTTTCGCTCCGTTCGGCCACCGGCAGCAGAATCAAGCCGAATCCAGCCCCCATCGAGCCCGCCATCGCGTAGATCCCCATGCCGTAGGCGCGCACTCCTGCCGTCAGCTCCTCCGCAAGGACAACGACGGCGAGGGCGGCGACCGCCACCACGCCAACGCGCGTAATCGATTGGGCGACGGTGAAGGCCGCCACGCCGGGAAGCACCGCGGTTGCGGCGTTGCCGACGATCAGCAGCGCGTAGGCCGCGATGAAGGGCTTCCGGCGGCCGTTGCGGTCGGCGAAGATCGCAAACGCGATGCCGGCGAGCGAAACGGCTCGCGTGATCGCGAACACGGTGAACATGTCGCCTTCCGACAAGCCGAGAGACTCGCGGGCGAATGGGAGCGTGTGCGAAATCGTCGTACCGGCGAGGCCGGCGAAAAAGGCGACTATCGACATGAGGAAGAGGGCCCGACGATCCAGCGTCGAGAACGATGATTCCTCTCGGCTTTGAATCAGCACGATGCGTTCGGGGTTTGGTTCACGAGGGCGGAGACTAACGGCTTGCGAAGGATCGTATAGATCGCTGCCGGACGATCGAACGAACTGGAATTCGAGCATTGGCCGCGATCGGTGGAACAATGGGTCGAGGCGCGAGGTTGTCCCACCGACAGGACGGCGCGCTGCCATGAGTTGGGTACAGGAGATCCGGATCGATGACCGAGCTGCTCGCCGCCGTTTTCTTTGGCTTCGCTTCGTTCATCAGCCCATGTGTGCTGCCGCTCCTTCCCGGCTATATCTCGCTGGTTTCGGGTTACTCGATTCAGGACCTGTCGGGCGGCCAGGTCGACAATCGTAAGGTCGTCTTGAAGACGGCCCTGTTCGTCGCCGGCTTCACACTCGTCTTCATAGGCCTCGGTGCCGGAGCCACCTCGGTGGGCTCCTTCCTTCGCTCCGAGCAGTCGACCTTTCGGGTGGTCGCCGGCTGGGTGGTCGTCACCCTGGGGGTGTTCGTTGCCGTCACCGCCGTGTGGACTCCGTCGTTCCTTCTACCCGCCATGAAGGATCGTCGCGTCGAGGTGAGGCCGTCACGGCTCGGCAACTTCGCGCCGCCGGTGATGGGGGCAGCTTTCGCGTTTGGCTGGACTCCGTGCCTGGGGCCCTTCCTCGGATCAGTTCTCACCCTCGCCAGCGACAGCGAGACGGTCGCCACCGGGATGCTGCAGTTGTTCTTCTACTCGTTGGGTCTGGGTATTCCCTTCCTGCTGACCTCCCTCTTGCTGGCTCGAGCGTTCTCATTCTTCAACGGCATCAAGAAGCACCTCACCGCGATCACCGTGGCGTCCGGCACGCTGTTGGCGCTGTTCGGCCTCCTATTGGTGACCAACCAGTTGACGGTACTTTCGAGCTGGTTCACCGAACTGCTCACGAGATTCGGTCTCGAGCGCCTCGCCGTTTCCTGACCCGCCTCGATCGTCGATGGGGCCGCCTAACCTCGCCCGGTGAAACCGAGCCTGAACCGGGAGGAATTCGTCGCCCTGGCGACGGCCTACTCGGTCGTCCCCCTGTCCCTCGAGATCCTCGGTGATCGGGAGACACCGGTCTCGGTGTACGAGAAACTCGTCGGGGGCACCAATGGCTTCCTGCTCGAATCCGTCGAGGGAGGCGAACAGTGGGCCCGCTGGTCGTTCATCGGCTGGGACAGCCGGCTGACACTCCAGACGTACGAGGGGGTGACGAAGGTGACAACCGGGGAAGGGGCCGGGCCGCTTGGCCTGTCGCTGGAAGGCCTCGACCCGCTGGCGGCCTTGGAGCGCGTGATCGGCGCCTTCTCCACGCCACCGGACGACGAGCTGGGATTGGGAGGCGAGGTACCGCCGCTCTTCGCCGGCGCGGTTGGTTTTCTCGGCTACGACGTGGTGCGGTACATCGAGGATCTGCCCGACCGGCCGCCGGACGATCGCGGGTTACCCGAGATGGCCTGGCAGTTCTTCGGAAAGCTCGCCGTCGTGGATCGTTTCCGGCAGACCATCCGACTGGTCAGCAATGTCTTCGTCGATGATGATCCGGCGTCCCAGTACGACCGGGCCCTGGCAGATCTGACCGACGTCGCCGGGCGCCTCGGCCGCAGTGCTCCATACACGGTGCGGTCCCGCCCCGAGTTTGCCAACACTCTCGCACCACGAGCCAACATGACGCAGCAGGCCTTTGAGGCCGCGGTGGCGCGGGCCATCGAGTACATCAAGGCCGGCGACGCCTTCCAGATAGTGCCATCATTGCGCCTCGAAGTCGACTTCGCCGGCGATCCCTTCGAGATATACCGGGCGCTGCGCATGGTCAATCCTTCGCCTTTCCTCTTCTATCTGCGCCTCGAAGACTCAGTGATCTCTGGCGCCTCACCCGAACTGATGACGCGAGCTCGGGAGGGCACGGCCGACAGCCGACCCATCGCGGGGACGCGGCCTCGCGGGAGCACCCCGGAGGAGGATGGCGCCCTCGAAGAGGAGCTGCTGGCCGATCCGAAAGAACGCGCCGAACATGTGATGTTGATCGACCTGGCCCGCAACGACCTGGGCCGGGTTTGCGAGTTCGGATCGGTCGTAGTGGAAGATCTGATGGTCGTCGAGCGTTACTCCCACGTCATGCATATCGTCTCCGGAGTCAGCGGGCGGCTGCGTCCCGGCGTGGGCCCCGTCGACCTGCTGCGGGCGACTTTCCCGCACGGGACGGTTTCGGGAGCGCCTAAGGTGCGCGCCATGGAGATCATCGACGAGCTCGAGCCGACGGCGCGCGGCCCATACGCCGGGGCCGTGGGGTATATCGATTTCTCGGGCAACGTGGACACGGCGATCGCACTGCGGACGCTGGTTGCATCCGACGGCAAGGCCTGGGTCCAGGCGGGGGCCGGCATCGTGGTGGATAGCGACCCGGCGCTGGAGTATCAGGAGTGCCTCAACAAGGCCGCTGCGGTGCTCGCCGCAATCGGGGGGTCGGCCGATGTCTGAGGCTGGGGTCACCCGAGAGGCGGCGGCCCGGCGAGTCGCGGACGACATCGACGCCATAACCACACGTTCCGGTGTCGTGAGGGGAGTCCATAGCGTCGTCTGGGTGCGCGGTCCCGATGCCACGGAGTTCCTCGACGGGCTCATCAGCCAGTCGGTGACCGATACCGCGCCCGGGGCGGTGCGCCGCTCGTTGCTCTTGACGCCGCAGGGCAAGATGCGGGCTCTCCTCTGGGTACTCGGCGGCGAGACTGAGGAAGTGGGTCTTGTCACCCAGCAGGCGACGGTATCGACCCTGGTCGAAGACCTGACACGATTCCGGTTCCGCGTCGATGCCGCCATCGAGGTTGAGGACCGGCCCGTGGTGACCGTTGTGGGCCCGGGGGCTGCCGACGCATTGCTAGCTGCCGGCGTCCTGCGTCCGGTGGACGGTTGGTTGCCAACTGCCGCCGGACTGGCGGCGACGATCCCATTCACGAATGTCGGGCCGGCCCGGTATGTCCTGGTGGGCGACGCCGCCGCGGCCATATCGTCGAGCGCTCCCGAGGTCGGTACCGCCGCCTACGAGTCGCTGCGAATCACGGTCGGTGAGCCGGTGGGGAACACCGACTTCGACGAGTCCACCATTTCACAGGAGCTCGGCCCGGTTGACGAGGCGGTCGACTTCACCAAGGGCTGCTATCTGGGTCAGGAGCTCGTTGCCCGCATCGACAGTCGAGGTCGGGTGACGCAGACACTGCGGGCCATCGTTGTCCCGGGGTCGGTTCCCCTGGCCGGAGCGTCGCTGGCAACGGCGGAACGGGAAGTCGGAGTCGTGACTTCGGCCGCGCCCTCGATGACGGGGGACACGACAATCGGATTGGCGCTTGTCCGCCACGAGGTCGTCGACGGCTCCGCAGTGACGGCGACAATCGAAGG
>CAMYJM010000208.1:9194-11899 GCA_947258635.1 uncultured Acidimicrobiaceae bacterium | reverse complement strand
AAGCGATGACGGCGCCGGCGGTCATGAACTTGACCAGATCCTCGGCGAAACGGATCTCGAGCAGGTCGAGGGCTGCCAGGACACCGAACAGCAGGATGAGAATCCGCACCGCGCTCGGCAGCCACGGCACATTCCGCTGCTCGGCATACGGCCGGGCCATGTCGGCAACAAAGTTGCCGACAGCGGCTGCGATGATCACGAGGATCACTGCGACGATGATCAGCGGAAGGACCGCAAGCAGCCGTTCGAGCAGGTCGACGACGGGCTGCACTTCGAGAATATTGGCGATGATCAGCCAGAGCAGCACCATGAAGAGGGCGCCGAAGATCGTTCCGACCAGCTTCGCAGCACTCCGCCCGGACGGGGCAAGTGCATTCGTCACGCCGGCCTTGTCAAACACCGCGGTGACCGCGTCGGTCTCGAGCAAACGAACGACCACTTTCTTGACCCAGTTGATAATCCAGCGCCCAATGACCAGGACAATAAGAGCAATCACGATCTTGATCGCCCAATCGCCCACAGAGGCACCGATATCGTTGAAACCTTCTTCCAAACGGTCGAAGAAGCTCATAGCTCTCCCTTCCTTTTCGTGCCGTCGTTCACGACTACGACCCCAATATACGGTCAAAGTTTCCAAGATTCCCAGACCACGAGGGCGCCCGCTGTAAGGAGTTGGAAAATTCCGGTCAAGAGGCGGCCGCGTCGTGCCGTTTATGTCCCGGCGGGGGTTCACAAACGCCGAAGAAGGGATCCTGTGCGCGCTCTACCGTCGAGACTTATTCGCCTCCTCACAGCGGCGGCAATTGCCGCGACTTCGCTGGCGCTGGTACCGGCACCGCCTACCCAGGCGGCGGGGAGCCCGGACATCAACCTCATCAAGGACATGCCGCCCCGCGCCCTCGCCGGAGATCCACAAATCCCGGTGACGTTGACGGCGACCAATCCCACCGCCACCAACGGCTACAACTTGTCCTTCAAGGACGTCTTGCCGCCCGGCGTGAGCCTCGTCGCAGGCGATCCGGCCCCGACGACGGTTCTCAACGACTCCCCTGTCGCCAACTACACGACGCTGCTGTGGGAGAACCTCGCCGACCTGCCGACCGGCTCTGCATACTCGGTGTCATACACCTTCACCCACGACGCCACATATGACGTCGGCGACACGATCACCAACGATGCCGCGGCCTACGTCAACTCCAATCCTCGATTCATTCCGAAGTTCGACCCCACCGGCGTCCCCTCGGACTACACCGGCAACGACGCCGATAGCAAGACGACCCAGCTCGTCCCCTTTCTCCTCGAAAAGATCGAGCCCAACGACGAAGCCGAACTGCTGCGCGGTCTGCACGATCACCAGACGCCTTACACCCTCGAAATCTCGAACAACTTCCGCGCCGACTCGACGAACCTGAAGATCGACGACTGGGTACCGGCCGGGATGGAGTACCTCATCTGCGGCACAGACGATTACTCCGCCGGCGAAGAGTACGCCGGCTCGGGGCTCATCAACGCGCCGGGCAACGCCCCGCCGCTGGCCAACCCGTGCATCCGGCCCACGACCGTCGACACGGTGACGCTGGACCCCGACGGCGCCGGACCGCTGCCCTCTGCGCTCTACACCCACGTTCTGTGGGATGTTGCCGAGCTCGGCCTCACCCTGACGCCGGGCGAAGTGTGGCTCATGGATTACGTCGCGGCGATCCCGCTGAACGCCAACGCCGCCTTCGGGGCCCCACCGGCACCGGCCACACTCCAGCAAGCCGCCAATATCGACAACAACACCGGGCCCTCCACTCAAGAGACCCTCAGCGAACTGAGCCTGCAGAACTACGCGCTGCTCACCGGCGAGTACACCGGCGACGGCCAGCAGTACACGGATGATGCCTATGAGCAGGTGTCCGCCGAAGACGTGTCGATCCACAAGAACGTCGACAACACGACCATCGGTCAGGGCAACATCGACACCTGGACACTGCTCATCGAGTCGAGCGAGTACGTGTCGACTGCTTCGGGCATCGTGGTGACCGATACGGTGCCGGACGGGCTGTGCCCGCTGGGGTCCGGAACGGTCGAAGGAACCGCCGAGTGCGACTTCGGCGGAGAGCCCGGGCCGAGCCACCCCTATGCCCTCGCCACCGAGAACGCCGACGGCACCTGGACGCTGCGCTGGGACTTCGACATCACCGGCGGTCTCGGCACCATGGGGCGCAGCGAGAGCCGCACGATCACCTTCCCGACCAAGGTGCGCGAGTACTACCAGGAGAACGGCGCCGACGCGACACCCGTGGTCGCCGAAGACGAGTGGACCAACCGGGTCGACCTGGCGGCGACGGCAGACGGCCGGGCAGTCGAAGACGAGTCATCGGCAGGCCAGGCGGCTTCGTCCGTTTCGATCCTCAAGGAGGTCGCCGACCAGCCACTCGTCTCCGGTCCGAGCCCGTTTGCGTGCGGCGACGGCACCGGCCTCATCTGGGATTCTGCCCTGGGCGGCGACTACGGACCGGGAGATCGCGCCTGCTGGCGGCTCACCGTGACCTTCCCGGCGAGTCTCGATACCGCAGGCGCCGCCATCACCGACTTCATTCCAATCGGCCATGACTACACCGGCGCCGACTCGTGGGCTTCCGGGGCCAACACCACGGCCGGGGTCATTCTCACGGCGGACCTCACCGAATCGGCGAGCGGGATCCTGCGCTGGGACATCG
>CAMYJM010000208.1:0-9186 GCA_947258635.1 uncultured Acidimicrobiaceae bacterium | reverse complement strand
TGCGCTGGGACATCGGCGACGCCGGCGGGTACACCGAGGTCGGCCAGATCGCCGAGATCGTATTCTCGACGACCCTGGCGGCACCGAACGACAGCTTCGACGGCGACCTCAAGCAGAACCTCATGAAGTTCAGCCACAACGACTCTGCCGGCAACGTCTACCCGTTGCGCGATCAGGCCGACGCAATCTGGGCCGAGCCCGAGGTCGACCTGGTCAAGGGCGTGTACGAGGTGGTTCGGGGAGTGATCACCATCGAAGGGCCCAACGACGGCGATCCGAATGTCGATGGGGTCACGGTCATCGAGAACGACCGGGTGACTTTCCGGCTGACCGTCGACAACACCGGGTCGCGCGACGCCACCGACATCGAGGTCATCGACACACTGCCTCCGGGAATCACTTGTGGTGACGTGGTGATCGCATCGATCACCGCCCCCGGAGCGTGCCTCGGTGACCAGATCGAGTGGCTCGGTGCCACCGGTATCGATGTCGCCGCGGGCGGCACCGCCCTCCTGGAATATGACATTGACGTCCCGCTGGGAGTTTCACCCGGCCTGAGCCTGATCAACACCGCCGGGGTGCGCAGCTATCTGAGCCCCACCAATCAGAACGCCGACTACGTGTACGTCCCGGGGAACAACATCGATCCGGACGTGGAGACGAACATCGGCCAGGCCGAGAACACAACGGCCGCCGATGACACGTCTTCGCTCGTCACCGACCGGGTCGGCCTCACCAAGACGCGCACCACCGCGGTCGCAGAGTCCGGCAACGACGGCGCGACCCAGGCGACGATCGGCGAGGAGATCACTTATACGATCACCGCCGTCGTTCCCGATGGCCTCACCGTCTACGGGCCGGCTGTGCTCTCTGACAGCCTGGGGCCGGAGCTCGAACTGGTGAGCGCGACGATCACCGGTTGGGACGGCGTACCCGCTGACGAGCCGATCCTGACGGTAGACCTCGGGGCCGACACCGTTGCCGCGACGTATGGCGACCCTCATCTCAACCCGGTCGGTGGGCCGGCACCGGGTGACGACACGCTCGTCGTCGAGGTGGTCGCCCGGGTGGCCGATGTGGCCGGCAACACCGCCGGCACCACGGTCTCGAATGCAGCCGCCTTCGACTACGAGACCCAGGCCGCCACTCCGCTGCAGGAGACGGTCTCTGTCGCCACCACCGTCGTGGAGCCGGACATCGGTATCTCCAAGGACGAGAACGATCCCGACGATGCAGTCCAGCCGGGCCAGCTGTTCGCCTATGCGCTCACCGTGGACAACGCGGCCGGACAGTCGGTTGCGCACGATGTCGTCGTCACCGATGACGTGCCCGAAGGACTCGCGCCCAGCAACATCAGCGACGGTGGCATTTACGTCGCCGACGGAGTGCCCGGCAACGGCGTCGCCGGCACGATCACCTGGAGCATCGCGGCAATCAACCCCGGCAGCAACGTTGTGCGCACTTACGATGCCACCGTGGATGACCCCGTGGTCGGCTCGTCGGTTCTCACCAACACGGCCACAGTCGTCGCATCCGGCATGGCCGGCATAGTTGCCGATGAGCGCGACGCGGGGAGCCCCAACGCCGGGCCGCCTCCGTCGCGCTACGAAGAGACGACCACCGACACGGTCTTGGCCCCGAGCCTGCAGGTCGGAAAGGCCGTGACTGGAAGCCCGGCCACGATTGGCGAGCCGGTGCAGTACACGCTGACGGTCACCGTCCCGGCCCAGGTGGTGCTCTACGACGCCACTGTTGTCGATACCCTCCCTGCGGGCATCTCATTTGATGGCACCACATCGGTCGGCTGCGTCGACGGAGCCGCCAACCCGTGCAGCCCCAACATCGTGCCCGCCCCGATCGGCACCGAATCGGCGTGGTACCTGGGCGATCTCTTCCCCTCCAGCGCCGAGACCCGGATTGTCACCATCGTCTACGACGGGCACGTGTTGAACACGGTCAATGACGGCGACACGGAAACGAACAGCGCCTCCGTTTATGGCAACACGATCGACCGGATCTTCGTCGAGCCCCCGGCTACCGCCCCCGCGCCGGGCACATTCGACGTGAGCGCCGGGCCGGCCTCGGCCGACGTCGAGATCATCGAGCCCAACCTGACCATGGACAAGGATGTGGTCGGCCAGGCCGGTGACAGCGACACCCGCCGGGCACTGCCCAACGAGACACTGACGTACCAACTGACCATCAGCAACAGCGGCTCTGTGCCGGCCCATGACGTCGTGATTACTGACGCGGTGGACACCCGGGTCATCGCCAACTCCATCGTCGATGGCACCGACAACGGCGTTGCCTGGACCGTCACCGACGCCGACCCATCCGACGGCGACCTCGGCTGGTTTGTGCTCGGACCGATCCCGGCCGGCACCTCGTTCACCATTACATATGACATCGACATCTGGGCCGCCACGGTGGCCGATGAGGTTGTCGCCGGCCCCGAATTCAGCAACATCGGCGACATCGCCTCCTACTACGGCATCGCCGAAGCGGTCCGGCTCGCCAACCCCACCGTCATCTATCGGGAGTACACCGTCGTTGCGCAGGATCAGGTAGATATCGAGCTCGATCTGGCATCACTCGGCGACCGAATCTGGTTCGATCGCGATGAGGACGGTCTCGAGGACGCCGACGAGCCCGGCCTCGATGGAGTCGGCATTACCGTCACCTTCCTCGGCCTCGATGGCACGTTCGGGACCGGCGACGACGAGACCTTCTCGACCACTACCGGGCTCGACGGTCTCTACCTCGTAGAGAACCTGCCCGGTGGGCAGTACCGCGTCGACGTCACCACCGCCGACTTGCCGGCCGGGATGAGCCCCACCTATGACCTCGATGACGGCCTCGTCGGCCCCGACAACCGTTGGGTAGGAGCCCTGGGACAGGCCGCCGACAGGCGCGACGTCGACTTCGGCTACAACGGCTCCGGCCTGATCGGCGACACCGTCTGGTTCGATCGTGACGGGGACGGCACCGTCAACGGCGGAGAGCACGGCCTCGAAGGCGTTACGGTCACCGTCACCTGGGATGGCCCCGATGGGATCCCCGGCAACGGCGATGACGTGCCCTTCGTCGCGGTGACCGACGCCAACGGGGACTATGAAATCGACGGACTGCCCCCCGGGGACTACACGGTGGTGGTCGACGACACCACGGTGCCCGCCGGCATGGATCCGACGTACGACGACGACGGCATCGATACCCCGCATGTCTCTACGGTCGCCCTCGGTGCAGGTGCGCAGTACCGCGACAGCGACTTCGGATACAACGGGGCCAGCGAGATCGGTGACTACATCTGGCTCGATCTCGACGGCGACGGTGACCAGGACGGGGACGAACCGGCGATTCCCGATGTGGTCGTGCAGCTCACGTGGCCGGGCGAGGACGGCGTCCTCGGCAACGGCGACGACGACGTATTCATCACGACGACCGACGGCAGTGGCAACTACCTCTTCGCCGGCCTACCCGCCGGCGACTACCAGGTGGACGTTCTCGGCGGCCTGCCCGCCTTCGTTACGAACACATTCGATGAGGATCTCAACGGGGACTCGAGTGTTCAGATCACCCTCGGCGCGTCTGATAGCCACCTGTCGACCGACTTTGGATATCAAGGGACGACATCGGTCGGTGACTTCGTGTGGTTCGACGTCGACAACAACGGAGCATTCGACGCGGGCGAGCCCGGGATCGAAGGTGTCGAGGTCACACTCACGTACGCCGGACCGGATGGCGTCATCGGCAACAGCGACGACATCACCCTCGTCTCCACCACCGATGTTGACGGCGCCTACCTGTTCACCGGGCTGCCCGAGGGCGACTACGTGGTTGCGGCCACTGCCGGTGTCCCCGCAGGCATGGCGAACACCTTCGACGAGGACGGTGACCTCGACGGTCATTCCGGAGAGTTCACGGTTCTCAACAATACGATGCACCTGACCGCCGACTTCGGGTACACCGGCACCGGCAGCCTCGGTGACTACGTGTGGCTCGATCGCAACGGTGACGGAGTCCAGGACGGGGACGAACCTGGGATTCCCGGCGTGACGATCACCGCCACGTGGGCCGGGCCCGACGGGACCCCCGGCACGGGAGACGATTTTGTCTTCAGCACCGCGACCGACATCGACGGGGGCTATACCATCGACAACCTGCCGGCCGGCGACTACGTGGTCGATGTTGCCACGGGCACATTGCCGAGCGGGGTGACCGCAACGTTCGATCGCGACGCCACGCCGGACGACACGACCTCGCTCACCCTCGGCGACGGGCAAGACCTCGTCGACGTCGACTTCGGCTACCAGGGTGGCGCTTCGCTCGGCGATACGGTGTGGTTCGATCGCAACGGCGACGGCGTCGTGGACGGCGACGAGTTCGGGTTGGCCGGGGTCACCGTCGACCTCACGTGGGCCGGCCCCGACGGCATCTTCGGGAATGCCGACGACGAACCCTTCACGACGGTGACCGACGGGACAGGCAGATACGTTTTCGCCGACCTGCCGGTCGGCGACTATCGCGTGAGTGTTGCCACCGGAACCCTGCCGGGCGGCATGGCGGCGACGTTCGACGAGGACGGCGGCCTCGATTCCACGACTGCCGTGAACCTCAGCGACGGCGAGGTTCACGAGTCTGCCGACTTCGGCTACAACGGATCGGGAGCGATTGGTGATCGGATCTGGATCGATCGCAACGGCGACGGCATCCAGGATGCCGACGAGCCGGGTGTCCCCGGTCAGGAGGTCACCCTGACGTGGGCAGGACCGGACGGCGTCCTCGGAAACGGTGACGACCAGGTGTACACGACGCTCACGGGTGCCGACGGCATTTATGGCTTCGCCGGCCTCCCTCCGGCCGACTATACGGTTGAGGTCACCGGAAGCATCGCCACGGTGGCCACGAACACGTTTGACGAGGACGCCGACAACGACTCACTGGCGCCGGTCACCCTCGGCAATGGCGAGATTCACGAGACCACCGACTTCGGCTACCGGGGATCGGCGGCCATCGGAGATACGGTTTGGCTGGATCTCGACGCCGACGGCTTCGAGGATCCGAGCGAGCCGGGGATTCCGGGCGTCGATGTGGTCGTGACCTGGTATGGCGCCGACGGTGTGCCTGGTGGGGGCGATGATGTCGCCTATCCCCCGGTGACGACGGACGGCGCCGGCTTCTACCAGGTCGACGGCCTGGCTACCGGAGATTACGGGGTCGCAATTGTGGCCGGGGTTCCCGCCGGGCTGGCCAACAGCGCGGACGAGGACGGCGACAACGATGGCCAGACCGACGTCACCGGCCTGATGGTCGCCGAGGTCTATGCCACGGCCGACATCACATTGACATGGGCCGGGGCCGACGGCGTTCTCGGAACCGGGGATGACGTTGTCATCACGACCACCACCGACGCGGCCGGCACGTACCTGTTCGCCAACCTGCCGGCCGGCGACTTCACGGTCGACGTTGATGGCGCCGACCTGCCGTCCGGTGTCGGTCCGACGGCCGACCCCGACGGCGGCGCCGACAACACGTCGGCGGTGACGCTGCCAAGCGGAGGTAGTGACGTTGATCAGAACTTCGGCTATCAGGGCGGCTCGTCGATCGGCGACTTCGTGTGGCACGACCTCAACAGCGACGGCGTCGCCGATCCAAGCGAGCCGGGAGTTCCGGGCGTCGCAGTCACCGTCACCTATCACGGCGTCGACGGGGTTGCCGGCACGAACGACGATATTGAGATCACGACCACCACCAACGCCGCCGGCAACTACAGCACGCCAGGCATCCCCGGCGGCAACTACACGATCGTCGTCGACCCGGTCACGCTGCCGGCGGGCACCCAGCCGAACACGGATCTCGATGGCGGCGACCCGGCTTCGACGGCGGTCACGATCGGTGACACGGAAGACAGGGACGACGTCGACTACGCGATCACCGGCGCCAGCACGTTGCAGGGAATCGTCGAGACCCATGAGTGCACCACGGCGGGCTTTCCCCTCGTTGGAGTGGCCGCCGTGACGGTCCGCGTCACGTGGACCGGGCCCGCCGGGCCCTCCTCGATCGAGGTCACGACGGATGCCGGGGGCAACTGGATCGCCCCGAACCTTCCACCCGGCGACTACACGGTGCGTCTGGTCACCTCCAGCCTGCCACCCGGATTGATACCCGCCACCACCCCAAGCGCGTCGGTCACACTCACACCGAGTGGCACCGAGACGGTGGGTTTCGTCGTTGACGAGCCGATCGACATCGTGTCGCGGGTTTGGATCGACGACGACGGCGACGGGATCAACGATGCCGGGGAGCCCGGAGTCGCCGGGGTGCTGATGACGCTGCGCGCGGAGAGCGGCTTGGCGGTCGCCACGGCGTTCACCGATGCCGCCGGCCTCTACGAATTCGTCGGGCTGCTCGCGGGCAACTACACGGTGGAGATCGATCCGGCGACCGTGCCGGCCGATCTGGTGCTCACCGTCGATCCTGACGGCGGGTCTGACATGATCGCCGCCGCGGTGCTCAACCCGTGTGCGGCACCAACGGCGGTCGCCGCCGCGTTCGGGTTCCGCTTCCAGGCCGACTTGCCGGTCACCGGGTTCCCCCTGGGCACTGCCATCCGGCTGGCGCTCGTGCTGCTGCTCCTTGGGGCCGCCCTCCTCGTCGTAGGCGAGCGGCGCCGCCTCAGCGAGGGTTGGCACTAGCCGCAGCCTCACATAGTCGGGTCGCCAACGCTCGCCCGGCGCCACGCCGTTTTGGTAGCTTGAAGGCGACTAGGGAGAGCGCGCGCCATGTTCGATGTCCATGATCAGGCGGCCTACGACGCCCTGCAGGCGAAGCTGGTGCCGTTGTGGAAGTCGATCGAGAGGCTCAACGCCGATGAGCAGACGATCGTTGTCGTGCCGTCGGCCGAGGTCGATTTCGACCTGACGGCGAGCCAGCTCCAGGCATACGAGGAGCGCTATCTCTTCCTGCTGCTGTTGTTGCGCCAGCCGCGGGCCCGCATGGTCTACATCACCGGCCAGGCGATCCACCCCGACATCGTCGACTACTACCTGGACCTGATGCCGGGCGTCATCTCGAGCCATGCCCGCAAACGGCTCTACCTGCTGTCCCCCCAGGAGGCCACGCCCCGGCCCCTGTCGCAGAAGCTGCTCGCGCGGCCCCGCCTGCTCGAGCAGATTCGCTCGCTCATCATCGACCCGGACCGCGCCCACCTCGTGCCTTTCATGGCCACCTGGAAGGACCGGGAACTGGCGATGCGGCTCGGTATCCCGATGTACGGGGCCGACCCGAAGGACTCGGCGCTCGGCACCAAGTCGCAGGGCCGCCGCTTGTTCGCGGAAGCCGGCGTGCCCCATCCCCCGGGTCGGGAGGATCTGCACAGCCGCGACGACGTGATCGCGGCGATCGCCGACCTGCGGGCCCAACATGCGACGCTCGCCCGGGTTGTGATCAAACACAACGAAGGCGTCTCCGGGTTCGGCAACGCCACGATCGACCTCACCGGCCTGCCTCCGGCTGATGCCGCCGAGGCCGGCGACGCGATCGGCCGGCTCCTGGACGGGCTCCCGATTGAGCTCCCCGGCGGCACGGTCGACGAGTACTTCCGCCTGCTCGCCGAGGAAGGCGGCATCGTCGAAGAGCTCGTCGAGGCCGATGAGATCCGTTCGCCCAGCGTCCAGCTGCGGATCACTCCCGCCGGAATCGTCGAGCTGCTGTCGACCCACGATCAGATCCTGGGAGGCGCCAGCGGCCAGGTCTTCATCGGGTCGCGCTTCCCTGCCGACGCCGACTACGCGAGCGAGATCAGCGCTCACGCCCGCAAAGTGGGCGATTTGCTGGCCGCTCGTGGCGTCATCGGGAGGTTCGCCCTCGACTTCGTCGTCGGGCGTGCCGGTAGCGGCTCATGGAGCACCTCAGCCATTGAGATCAACCTGCGCAAGGGAGGCACCACCCACCCGTTCCTAACGCTCCAGTTCCTCACCGACGGCACCTATGACGCCACGACCGGGCTGTTCACGGCCCCCGGCGGCACACACAAGTTCTATGTCGCCTCGGACCACGTGGCGGCTCCGGGGATGCAGGCGCTGGTGCCCCACGACGTGCTCGATATGGCGCTGATGCAGGGCCTCCACTTCGACCAGGCCCGCCAGGTGGGATCCGTCTTCCACATGCTGAGCGCCCTCCCGGTGCACGGCCAGCTCGGAGTCACCAGCGTCGGCGACACGCCGGAGGATGCCCAGGAGCGCTACGACACGACGATTGCGGCGCTCACCGCCGAGGCGGCCGCAGCCGCCGGCCTCTAGCAGCCTCTATCGCGGCACACCGGTGTAGGTGCCCCGGCCCATGAAGAGGTCGGGGTGGTGCTCGGCTTCGAATCCGGCCGATTCCAATGCCCGGAGGTGCTCGTCGGCCGTGAACAGCCCCAGCCGATGGCGCTCAACGAAGTAGGTCACGCCCTCGGGCCGCCCCACGAGGTGGTGCATGTCGAAGACCGACACTCGCCCGTCCTCCTCCAGCCGCGAGGTGCTCACCCGATGAACCTGCAGCCGGTCGTCCCCGGCGACGTTGCCTCCGACGTGCCCGACGATGTATGCCGCGGGCTGGAGCCAGCCCTCGACAACGAGCACCCCCCCGGGTACGAGATGGGCGACAAAGCGCCGGTAGGCGGCTGCCAGCGAATCGCGGTCGGTCATGTATCCGATGGAGCTGAACATGCAGATCACCGCGTCAAAGCGGCGTCCCCAGTCGAAATCGATCATGTCACCCTGGCGTAGCTCCACCCCGGGCAGCTTGGCGCGCGCCACGCGCAACATGTCGTCGCTGAGGTCGAAGCCGTGCACCTCGAATTCCGCTTGGAGCGGCGCAAGCACGGCACCGGTCCCGCAAGCCGCTTCGAGGAGAGTCCGGGCGTCAGGCTTACGGGCCCGAATCAGCTCCGTCAGCTGCCGCCCCGTCGCCGCATAATCGATGATCTCGGCATAGATCAGATCGTATATCTCCGCCGAGCTCGTGTACCGCTCGTGCATCGCGACTCCCTTCGTGACATCGGGAAGTACGAGAGGGAAGGATGCGCCATCGGAATCGGCACGCTTTGTATGCGCCAAACCTCCCTCGCTCCCGTTATCTCGGATTGTGGCGACCTGTGCGGCACAATCCGGAAACGAGGGCGGCCGGGAGGCCGCACAGCTA
>CAMYJM010000207.1 GCA_947258635.1 uncultured Acidimicrobiaceae bacterium | reverse complement strand
GTCTTGCCCTCCAGCTCGGTTCGAATGATGGGGGCGTCCGGTTCCAGGCCCTGCATCGGGTTGACCACCGCCTCGAGCGGCTCGTAGTCGACCTCGACCAGATCGGCGGCGTCCTTGGCGATGTACGGGTCGGTGGCGATGACGGCCGCCACCTCCTGGCCCTGGAAACGCACCTTGTCTGTCGCCAGGACGGCCTGAGTGTCACCCGAGAGAGTGGGCATCCAGGCCAGGTTGTGCTCGGCGAGTAGCGCTCCCGTGACGACCGCAACCACGCCGTCTACTGCCACCGCGGCCGAAGTGTCTATCGAGTTGATCACGGCATGAGCAAACGGGCTGCGCACGAGAACCATGTGCAGCATGCCCGGCAAGACCACGTCGTCGACGTAATTGCCGGCGCCCTGGATGAAGCGGTCGTCCTCGTGCCGCTTCACCGAGTGGCCAATACCGCCGACCTCGGGAGATGTGATCGGTTCGTGATGATGTTTGGTAACTGCCATGGGATCTCCGATCAACCGTTGGTAGCGGCGGCGGCCGACTGAATTGCTTTGACGATGTTGACATAACCGGTGCACCGGCACAGGTTGCCGGAGATGGCCCAGCGCACCTCGTCCGCGGTGGGATTCGGATTCTCCTCTATCAGCTTGGACCCGACGAGCATCATGGCGGGGGTGCAATAGCCGCACTGCAGCCCGTGCTCCTCTTTGAAGGCAGCCTGGATGGGATGGAGCTGACCGTTCTCCTTGAGTCCTTCCACCGTCTTGATCGTTCGGCCGTCGACTTGCACGGCGAACATGGTGCAGGACTTGATGGGGATACCGTCGACCAGGACGGTGCAGACGCCACAGCTCGTCGTGTCGCAACCGATGTGGGTGCCCGTCAGAGCCAGCTGGTACCGGATGAAGTCGACCAAGAGCCTCCTCGGCTCCACGTCCTCGGTGCGCTCCACCCCGTTGATTGTGAATGTGATTCTCATAACGTCTCCCTAACCCTGTGCCTTGGCGAGTGAATTGGCCAAGCCTCGTTCCACGAACACCCGTACGATGTCTCGCTTGTAGGCGGCCGAGCCGCGCACATCGTCCGTCGGATCACACGCGGCCTTGGCGATCTGCGCAGCCTCGGCGAACAGCCCCTCGCTTGGGGCGTTTCCAACCAGCACAGCCTCAGCCTCCGGGACCTTGAGGTTGCGGTAGTACACAGACGTGAGAGCGATCCCGGCTCTGGTGATCACGCCGGCATCGTCGAGCTCGAGATGCGTGGCGACGCCCACAGTCGCGTAGTCGCCGATCTTTCTCTCGAGTTTCTGGTAGTCGCCACCGCCTCTTGCATACCGGGGAATTCTGACCTCGGTCAAGAGCTCCGTTGGGTGGAGCGCAGTCGCGAACATGTCGACCAGGAAATCCTCAATCGGGATGACCCGGGTTCCTCCGACGTGTTGGGCGTCGGATCCCGGATGGGACTGGACGGACCGCTCCCTGGACTCGGCGACGACCTCGGCGCCGACGGCGAGCATCACCGACGCCCAATCGCCTTCCGGGTCGTGGTGCGCCACCGAGCCGCACAGCGTTCCCAGGTTGCGCACCAGCGGATCGGCGATCCACGGCGCCGCCGATGCGATTGCAGCGTTCTCTGCCTTGACCACCTCCGAGCGCACGACGTCCGCGTGGCGAGCCAGCGCCTGAATCCGGACATGTCCGTTCTGGATCTCGATGGCGTTGAGGTTCGGCAGTCGATTGATATCGACAAGCGTTGCGGGACTGGCGAAGCGCAGCTTCATCATCGGAATGAGGCTCTGACCACCGGCGAGTATCTTCACCTCGTCACCGCGCTCGGCGAGTATGTCGAGTGCCTCTTCCTTCGTAGACGGCACCAGATAGTCGAAGGGTCGAGGGTACATGTTTACTCCCTGTGCTGGACCGGATACACCCAACATAGCCAATCGGGACCATGGCATGCCGAGCCATCAGAGGATCTTGCGCCGTCGTAAGCCAGATTGCCTAGAGGTTCAGAGTCATGGAGCGTCCGGCCCACCTCAGACGACGGCCAGCAGCACGCTGAGAGTCCCCATGGCGACGACCGAGGTGACCAGGATGGCAGCGCTCGCCACCTCGGTTTCCAAGTCGAATTCGAGACCGATGAGGCCAACGAGCACGGCGGTCGGCATCGCCGCCAGCACGAGGCCCGCGTCACGTGGAATCCCATCGAGGCCGAGCAAGGCCGCAACCGCCATGAACACCAGCGGGCTCACCACCAGCTTGGCCCCGGTGATGAGCCCGAGCCGGCGCCACCCCGCGGCGAGGTGGCTCGAAGCGAGCTGGATCCCGAGAGTGAGGAGCATCACGGGGATCATGGCGTCGGCGAGCAGGCCGATGAACCGATCCGGTGCCGTCGGCAGCGTCGATTCTGTAGCCGCCGCGACAAACGCTGCCGGGACGGCGAGGATCGCCGGAGTCGTGACGACCCGGCGCAGAGCCGTCAGGGCACTACCGCTGCGCAGCCGGGAGCTTGCAGTGACCCCAAAGCCGAAGATACAGGTCGTCACGGCGAGGAAGTGGATGGCAGCAGCCGTCAGCGCCGCCTCGCCGAGGGCGAAAAGCACGACGGGGAAGCCAAGGTTGCCGACGTTGCCCATGGCCGAAGACATCGCATCGATGACCTTGCGCTCCGCCGGGACGCGGCGCAGCCCGAACCAGATCGCGATCCACACGACGGAAACCGTGACCATTGAGCTGGCGATCATGTCGAGGACCGGCCCGTCGAGCGCAGTCGGGTCGCTCAGGACCCGGAAAATGAACGCCGGAGCCAAGAGCCAGTAGGCCAGCGTCGCCAGCGGCCGATGATCGAGCTTGGCGATGCGCGCCGCGGCGTAGCCCGCCCCGGCCACGCCGAACACCGGTACCAGCACGTCGATGAATATCCGCAGTAGCTCGGGCACGGCCCGGAGCGTAACGGCGTCGCGACGAGGTCCGGCCACCTGGTTCATATACTCGGATGATGCGCACCATCGGCCTGCTCGGCGGCATGAGCTGGGAATCCTCAGTCGAGTACTACCGCATCATCAACCAGGAGGTCCGCAGGCGTCTGGGCGGCACCCACTCGGCCAAGTCAGTCATGTACTCCGTCGACTTCCATGACGTGGAAGCGCTGCAGCACGAGGGCGATTGGGAAGGCGCAACCGCCCTGATGGTGGCCGGGGCCCGGGCAGTTGAGGCGGGGGGCGGTGACTTTCTCGTCATATGTACGAACACGATGCACCGCATGGCCGATGAAGTGCAGGCGGCGATCGAGATACCGCTGATCCATATCGCCGACGCCACCGCCGCCGCCGTCGCCGACGCCGGCATCGACAGGGTCGCCCTGTTGGGCACACGATTCACCATGGAGGACGACTTCTACCGGGGCCGACTCCAGCACGGCCACGGGCTCGATGTGCACATCCCGGATGCGGTCGGGCGGGCAATCGTCCACGGCGTCATCTACGACGAGCTCGTGCAGGGTGTGATCGAGGATCGCTCGCGGGCCCGCTTCGTCGAGATCATCGAGGGGCTTGTCGCAGCCGGTGCCGAAGGTGTCATCGCCGGCTGCACCGAGATCGAGCTCCTGGTGGAGCCCGCCGACGTCGCGGTCCCCTATTTCCCGACTACCAGGCTCCATGCCCTGGCAGCCGTGGATTGGGCGCTGGCCGACCAAGATCCCGCCGCGATTTGATCCTCAGCGGCTCGAAACGCTGGCGCCACCGCTGCTGTCGACGTTGAGCGTGTCCGGCGAGCCGATGACATCGACTGATGCACCGCCGGAGGCGTCACCCGTCGCCGAGCCGCTGGCGAACATCCGCACGCTGGCCCCTCCGGACACATCAACGGTGACGTCGACGGCGAGCAGATCGGAGGTGTTGATCGAGGCGCCGCCGGAGGCATCGATCGCAAGCCGATCGGCGGGGCCCCGAGCGGCGACACTGGCACCGCCACTCGCCTCCAGCGCGCCGAGCCGCGGCATCACGACGGTGACCACCCGGCCGGACCCGGAACCGGACAGCCTGACCGAGCCGTTGAATTTCACAATCAAGGTGGCATTGGATACGTCGGTGACGAGCTTGTCGATGATGTTGTCGTCGTAGTTGACGGTCACCGAGTGCGGCTCGCCCTCTTTGACGACCACGTCGACGGTGATCCCCTGACTCACGTCGATCGAATCGAACCCGGCGACATCACGAGCTTCCGAGACGATGTTGCCGGAACCGACGGCACCACAAGCCGCCAGACTCGAGACGAGCAGAGCGACCCCCAGCGCGACGGACATACTCCGCAATCCGACCACGGCTCACCTCCGGTCGACGCGTCCTCCCAGGGCCGTTTCTAGCCTACGCGTTGGGGTGCTCCACCTGTCGCCCGGAGGATGCCCCAGGGGGGCGAGGCGATTCGCGGCTTGCTCTGGTGGTACCGTTGCTACATGCTCGAGGAAGATCCCCTGGTTGAAGTGAACGGCGAGATCATGCCGCTCTCGAAGCTGATCATGAGCCGCAACGAGTTGCAGGACGAGGTTGCCGCCATGCGCGACGACGCCAAGAAGGCGATGCGGAAGCTCGCCAACGAGGAAGAGCTGCGTCCGTGGCAGGTCGAGCTTCTCAAGTTCCAGCGCCACCTCGAGGCGAACAACCTGCGCATGATCGTGCTGTTCGAGGGACGCGATGCCGCCGGCAAAGGCGGGACCATCCGCCGCGTTACCCGCTATATGAATGAGAAGCACTACCGGGTGGTAGCGCTGGGCAAGCCGCATCACGAGCAGAAGACCCAGTGGTACTTCCAGCGCTATGTCGCTCAGTTCCCCCGGGGTGGCGAGGTGGTGCTCTTCGATCGCAGTTGGTACAACCGGGCGATCGTGGAGAAGGTCTTTGGATTCTGCTCCGACGACGAGTACGAGAACTTCATGAAGGGAGTCGTCGGCTTCGAAAAGGATCTCGTTCGCCAGGGCACGATTCTGATAAAGCTCTACTTCAGCGTCACCAAGGAGGAACAAGCCCGCCGCTTCGAACGACGCCGCGACGACCCGCTCCGCCAGTGGAAGCTGAGCGAGATCGACGTCCAAGCCCAGGAGCACTGGGACGACTTCACCGAGCTCAAGTTCGCGATGCTCAAACGCACCAGCACGCCGGCGGCGCCGTGGACGATCATCCGCTCCGGAGACAAGCAGCAAGCCCGGCTCAACGCCATGAAGGTCATCCTCAATTCGGTTCCTTATGACGGACGAAGCACGGCTCTAGACTTCGTGCCCGACCATGACATCGTCATTTCCGGGGCCGAGGAGCTCAGCAACATGAAGGCCGATCGCATCCGCAAGGGCAAGTTCACGCTGTGACGACTGCGAACGGCTGAGCCGACACGGGCATGCCACCTCAAGCTGGTTCGATGCCCCCAAACCGACAGCGTGTGCTGACCACAAGC
>CAMYJM010000206.1 GCA_947258635.1 uncultured Acidimicrobiaceae bacterium | reverse complement strand
GACCTCCTGCAGGACGTGCGACGACACGATCACCGTGTGGCCGGAGTCGGCCAGCCGGCGAAAGGCCTTGATGAGGTGCGCCCTTTGGACGGGATCGGTTCCGTTGAGCGGCTCGTCGAGGATGAGCACCGCCGGCTCGTGCACCAGCGCCGCGGCGACTTTGGCGCGCTGGCGCATCCCCTTGCTGTAGCCGCCCAGCGAGCGATCGGCGTCGTCTTCGAGAGAGACTTCATTGAGGGCGCGTGAGGCCGCCAGCCGCGGTTTGGTGAACCCCGCCAGCGTGGCGGCGTACTCGACGTACTCCCGGCCGGTCATCGTCGGGTAGATCGAGCTCTCTTCGGGGACCAGCCCGACGTCGCGGTAGACGCTGTGGTCTTTGCGGGGATTGCGTCCGAGAACGGTGACGCTGCCCTCCGACGGTACGAGCATCCCCGACAGCATCCGCAGCAGGGTGGTCTTGCCGGCACCGTTGGGCCCGAGCAGGCCTGTGATCCCCGGACCGAAGGACACGCTGACCGACGACACCGCCACCTTCTGGCCGAAGAACTTGGAGACTGAGTCGGCTGCGATCGTTGGATTTGCCGCGTATGCCGGGTTGGCTGCCGGCGGCGGGATGTCGGCCAGAGCGGCGGGGCGAGCCGGAGGGGGCGGTGGGGGTGGGGGTGCAGTCACAGCAGGCTCCGGTACTTGCGGAGGCCGATGATCCACGTGATCACGGCAATACCGAGGATGATGCCGACGCTCCACATCGGGCCGAAGTCGGCGCCGGACAGTCCCTCGCGGACGGTGGTCCGGCCGAAGATCCAGTCCATGACGATGTCGGGGTTGATCGAGAGCGCGGCCAGCGCCGAGTACTTCCAGATCCCGGTTGTGGCGGAGGTGATCGCGACGGCGAATCCGGACGAGAGCCACATGAAGGCCAGGTAGACGCCCCAGGCCGGGCCGAGGCGTTTGGCGAACATCGCCACGAGGAACGCGGGGGCGCCGTATGCCAGCAGATAGAAGAACGCGGCCAGCAGGATCTTGGGCAGATCGGACGCATTGCTCACCAGCCCGGAGAACCAGCCGTCGTCGTCCAGCGAGGCCAAGCCGACATAGAGAACGAGTTGCGGCACCACCAGGAAACCTCCGGCGGCTATGGCCAGGGCGGCGGCGCGGGCCCCGAGGTAGTCGCTGACCCGCATGGGGCGTGACGCGTACACGGCCAGCACGCCTTCAACCCGGTCGGGTATCAACAACTCCGGGCCGGCCAGCGCGGTGAAGATGAGGAACGTCGACGCGGTGATGGTGAAGATGTTGCCGTGGTTAGCGAATGGATTCTCGACGCCGGAGAAGACGTCCTCCACGAAGAACGAGACGCCGACCACGGCAATAACGGGGATCAGGGCAATGCCGAACAGCAGCCACGGCATGACCTTCTTGCGCGCTTTGCGGCGTATCCCGAGGATGCGGCGCAACCCGTCACGGACGGTGGCGAAGATGGCGCCCCGCCGGCCGAGGCGGGGACCTTCGTGCGGCTTGTACCCCAGGTCGAAGACAACGCCCTGCTCGGTGGTCATTCGGCACCTCCCCGGCTCCCGTCTCCGCCAACGCATCCCGGATCAGGTCGAAAGCATCGTCCGCCGAGCGCACGCGGAGCACGCTACCCCGTACCTCCACCTCGGCGCCTCTCCTCTGAAGCGCGCCGATGACATCGTGGCCGTCGCCGCCGTCTCGGAGCAACTCGACATCGACCGTGTCGCTCTCGGTTATGCCGGTGAGGGGCCCGCTGCGCAGGACTCGGCCACCGTCGAGCATGATGACCCAATCGCAAGTCGTTTCGATGTCGGTGAGCACGTGGGAAGAGACCAGCACGTTGATCCCGAACTCACCGAGGCGTCCGATCAAGGAGAGCATTTCCGTCCGCCCCTCGGGGTCGAGGCCCGCAGTCGGCTCGTCGAGGAAGACCAGATCGGGGTCGTGGACAATGGCCTGAGCCAGCATGGCGCGCTGCTTCATGCCCGTGGAGAACTCGCCCAGGTAGCGGAAGCGCTCCTCGTGGAGCCCGACGAGAGTCAGCACGTCGGACGCCCGCTGCCGGGCTGCCTTGGTGGGGATCCCGGCCAGCTCGGCGGCATAGACCGTGAAGTCGGCCGCCGTCTGGGCCAGCGGCAGACATGTTTCCTCCGGCATGTAGCCGACCCGAGCGCGCACCGCGATCGGATCGTCGGCCACGCCGATGCCGAGCACCTGTGCCGACCCTTCCGTGGGATCGAGGATGCCGAGGAGGACCTTGATCAGCGTGCTCTTGCCGGCGCCGTTGGCGCCGACGAGCCCGATCCGGCCGTTCGGTACCGTGAAGTCCAGATGATGGAGGGCGACGATGTCGCCATATGCGTGACCGAGCTGGCTCGTGGAGATGAGCGCCCTACCCGACGGTGATGTCACTAGGCGCGGTCCTGTTTGCCCATGAAGTCACGGAATCTGCTGCGCACCCGGTCACGAAGGCGACGGGCCCACTCGAACTCCGTCGCCAGGATCGCCAGTCCGGTGAAGACGATCAGCCACCCGGGCCCGATGAGCGGGATCAGCGGAATCCCGATGAGTATCACGGTGACACCGACGATGGCGATCCCGAACTTGCGGGCGAGGCTCGACCGACGCCGTGGCGGCGTGACGGGCGGCTCGATTCGGTTCTCGGTTTCCATGTTATTGATATCTTATGTGGCTGCGGGGCCCCGTGGGACGTCCCCTTTCTAATGCACTTGGGCGCTTATGCGTCCCCGCGAACCGTTCGGTGCGGGCCGGCCATACGTAGACTGCCGTCATGTCCAGGTTTCCCGGTCCGTATGGCGCGTCCCGCAGCCTCGCAGCTGCCGTAGCGGTTGCCGCACTACTGGCGGCATCGTGCACACCCGACCCGATAGATGTTGCGGTCGAGGTCGAGGTCGAGCGGGCCGTAACCTGCGCCGACCTCGTTCCCACGGGCGTCGCGCTGGCCGTACAGCTCCTCGCCGCGATCGAAACGGTCCCGATCGACGTGTTGACGGGTGACGCCCCGGCTGACGGCGCATTCGCCGACCTCCTCGACAGCGGCCGGCTGTTTGACGATCGGGCCGTAAGTCTCGGGTGCGACCCCGGCGATCTCAACGCCGAGATCATGGCCGAGCTGGCCGACGACGTGGATCCCCGGTCGCTCTCTGCCACCCTCCTGCTCGAGATCATGCAGGGGGGATCGGTCCAGCCCGGCGCCGCCACCACCAGCGAGGCACCCACCACAACACCGGGGGGTTAGCACCCGAGTCGGATTTCCGCTCAGTCATGTGACCGTTTGCGCCGATTGTGATTTGGTGGAAGAACAACCTGACCGTCGCAAGCGACAGCGCCGATCCGGGACGGACCGCCGTCAAGAGGACCGCCGCCAAGTCGAGAAACCCGTGTCTGAAGAGCGTCGCGGCCGGCCGGACCGGCGCCGGACGCAGCGCCGCAGCGGCACCGATCGCCGATCCGGCTAGGCCGCAGGCACCCGGTTCGGCCGCGATAGCCGGTCTCAGCCGAGTCGCGCCGCCGCGGCCGCATCGAGGAACCACGTGACCCTGCGGGCCGAGGCGGCCACTTGCTGCGCCGGGTAGGGAGCGGCGTCGGTGACGATCTCTTTGACGATGCCGGCCTTGGCGGCCCCCGTCACGATGAACACGAGGTCTGTCGCCGACCACAGCAGGGGGAGGGTCGCAGTGAGCCGCCACGCTTCCTTCCTCTCGACCCAGTTGGCAACGTAGCGATTGGTGAAGTCGTCGAGCGCGGTGGTTCCGGGAAAGAGCGAGGCGGTGTGCCCGTCCTCACCCAAGCCGAGCACCACGACGTCGGGTGCGGGGCCGCCGCCGCGATCGACAAAGGTGGAGTCGAGCGCGGATTCATAGGCGGCCGCGGCTGCGGCGGGGTCACCGATGACGTGATCGGGGGCGAGGAAACGGCCGTCGACGCGATCGACGATCGCCGCCCGAACCATCCCGATGTTCGATTGCGGGTGGTGGCGGGCCACCCAGCGCTCGTCGCCCAGCCACATCGTCACCTCGTGCCAGGCGACGTCGCGCCTCGCCAGCTCGGCGTAGGTGCCGCGGGGGGTGCCCCCACCGGCAAGTCCCAGCGTGGCCGGGCCTGTGATCTCCTGCAGCAGCTGGGCGATGTGGTCGGCGGCGATCTCGGCGACATCGTCTCGCGTGGGACCGACTTGAATTGGCACGCAGGCCATCGTAACGGTGTTGGATACGGGAGAGGCAAGGCGAATGATACGCAGACTGCGCATCAGGTGGGCTCGGGGAGAGGCGGTGGATGCCCGCCTCGCCATGCCGGCGCGGCCGGGCGACGTCGGGGTGCTGTTGGCCCACGGAGCCGGAGCAGGTCAGCGCCACCCGTTCATGGAGCATCTGAGCCGCGGCCTCAGCGCCGCCGGGTACCCGGTGATGACGTTCGACTACGCCTACGTCAACGCCGGTCGCAAAGCGCCCGACAGACTGGAGAAGCTGCTCGCCGTGCACCGGGCGGCAGCCGACCGGATGGCGACCTACGTCGGCAGGGTGTTTGTGGCCGGCAAGTCGATGGGCGGCCGGGTCGGGTCGCACCTCGTCGGCGACGAATCGTGGCCGGCGGCGGGACTCGTCTACTACGGGTATCCGCTCGTGCCGCTCGGCAAGACCGAAGCGCGCTCGGTCGAACATCTGCAACGGATCGGGGTGCCGCAGCTTTTCTTCGCCGGATCGCGCGACCGGTTGAGTCCCGTCGCGGCCCTGCGGCCCGTGGTGGAATCGTTGCCGGCGGCGACCTTGCACGAGATTCCCGATGCCGACCACAGCTTCAAAGTGCCGAAACGAACCGGGCGGGCCCCCGCCGAGGTTCTCGACGAGCTGGTGGCCTCCACGGCGTCGTGGCTCGCTCGCCGGCCGTAGGTCAGGCCGGGGGGATCAGTCGGGCTCTGGTGACTCGCCCGCGGCGGGTGGTCAGTTCCCAGATCGAGCCCTTGGGCCATTCGAGTTTGCCGGAGACATCGACTCTCGGGTCGGCCGCCAGATGCTCGATCAGCGGCCCGACTGCCTCGCGATGGGTGCCCAACACCGTGCGGGTGCCCTTGGCCTCGTTGATGAGGCGCAGCACGTCCTCGAGGGGAACGTTCCCCCGCAGCAGCTTCGACTGTTTCACTTTGAGACCGAGCAGCTGAGCCAATGGCCCGACAGTCTGCTCGCAACGCAACGAGGGGCTCGACACGATGGCGTTGATCGGCGTTCGTACGAGGCGAGTCACCAATGCCTCCACCTGCTCGTGACCCTTCTTGGAGATGGGGCGTACGCTGTCGGACTTCTTCCACTTCTTCCTGCTGCCGGCATCGGCGTGGCGCACCACAAAAACCGTGCCCGGCACCCGCTCTTGCGCCATCAGCGCGCCGGCCCGGAGCACGGCAACGTCGCGCCCGTACGACGCCTTCTCTCTTGCTTTCTTCGGGCGCAGCCAGCGAATCTTGTCGACCTCGCTGTTGGGGGAGAACGACTCGTCCTTGGCGCGTATGAGCCAGTAGCGCACTACCTTGTTGTTGCCGGCCGGGGTGACATAGCCCACGGTCCCGATCGCTCGCTCGACGACACCGGAGACACCCGTTTCCTCGTAGACCTCCCGCTCCGCGCAAGCCTTGAACGACTCGTGTCTGTCCAGCTTGCCCTTGGGCAGGGACCAGTCGCCGTAGCGGGGGCGGTGGACGAGCAAGATCTCCGGCTCTGCATCGCGCATCCGGTAGACGACGGCGCCTGCCGCCCAGATCGTCGGCTGGTAATCGCCGGCCCGCCGGCCACCGCCCGGAGACATCAGGCGGGCGCTTTCTCGCTGCGCTCCAGGGCGAGTCGGGCCATAGTCTCGTGGGAGTCGACACCGACGGTTGTCGGCACTTTCTGCCACTCGCCGGTGCCGGTCAGCTCCCAAGCCAGAACATCGTCGGCCCGCAGAACATCGAGGATCTCCTCGATGCGCTCTTGTAGCTGGGGATTCGTGACCGGGACCAGGCTCTCGACACGTCCGCCCAGATTGCGCTGCATCATGTCGGCCGATCCCATGTAGTAGATCGCACCGCGACCCGGTCGCCCGAAGCGATAGAGCCGGGAGTGCTCGAGGAAGCGCCCGACGACGGAGCGGACCGTGATGTTGTCGGACAGGCCGGGGACCTGGGCGCGGATCGAGCAGATCCCGCGGATGATCAGTTCGATCTCACAGCCGGCATCGGAGGCGGCGTACAGCTCGTCGATGATGGCGGGATCTGTCAGGTGATTGATCTTGAAGACGATCTTGCCGGTGCTGCCGCGGCGGGCCTCGTCGCGAATCCGTGCCACGATGCGGTCGCGCAACATCGTCGGAGCCACGAGAAGCTTGTCGTACGCCTCGCTCGAACCGTATCCGGTGAGCGTGTTGAACAATTCGGAGATATCGGCACCGATCGCCTCATCGGCGGTGAACAGCCCGAGATCTTCGTAGAGCACGGCGGTCTTCGGGTTGTAGTTGCCGGTGCCGAGATGGGCGTAGCGACGGACCCCGTCGGCCTCGCGGCGCACCACCAGGAGGATCTTGGCATGGGTCTTCAAGCCGGACACGCCGTACACGACGTGGGCGCCCGCATCCTCGAGGAGTCGGGCCCAGGCAATGTTGGCGGCTTCGTCGAAGCGCGCCTTGAGCTCGACGAGCACTACCACCTGCTTGCCGGACCGCGCCGCCTCGCGCAGCATCTCCACGACGGCTTTCTCACCCCCGATGGCGGGGTCGTCGTTCGCCGAGGTCCGGTACAGCGTCTGCTTGATCGCCATGACATTGGGATCGCGGACGGCCTGCGCCAGGAACGCCGCAGTGGAGGATGCGGCTCCCGGCGGCGGGCGCCAGGGCTGCCTGCGTCGTTGGCGCCCACGGTTCAACTTTGAGGTCGGGACGATTGAGGCGATAGATGTAGAACAGCGAGCTCAGGTCCAGGGGTGCCAGGTGGACCGTGATGTCCTCTTGACTGAGGCGCAGCTCCCGGATGAGGAGATCGGCAACTTCGTCGGTCATGTCTTCCTGGATCTCCAAGCGGACCGCCGTTGCCGAACGCTGCCGGTAGCGCAGCACGCTCTCCATCGCCTGGAGCAGGTCGTCGGCCTCCTCCTCCTCCACGGCGAAGTCGGCGTTGCGAGTAACCCGGAACGCGAATTGCGCTTCGACGCTGCGGTTGGCGAACAGCCGGGGGAGGTGGGCGGCGACCACCTGTTCGAGCGGCACGAACCGCTCCCCGTCCACCAGAGGCACGAATCGGGGTAGAACCGGTGGGATCTTCACCCGGGCAAATCGCCGGCTGTTGTCGCTCGGATCACGCACGAGCACCGCCAGGTTCAGGGACAGGTTCGAGATGTACGGAAACGGATGAGATGGATCGACGGCCAGCGGGGTGAGCACCGGGAACATCTGCTGCTCGAACTGCTCGGCCAGCTCGGCCTTTTCGGCCGAGCTGAGATCGCCCCATTCCACGAAGGAGATGTTCTCCTTCTCCAGGGCCGGGGCCAGTTCGTCGAGGAATATGTTGCCGGCGCGGGTCGCCAGGTTGGCGATGCGCGGGCGGATGGCTTCGAGCTGCTCGGCGGCCGTGAGCCCGTCGACGGATCGGATATCAGCCCGGCTGTGCTTCTGATTGATGAGCCCGGACACGCGCACTTGAAAGAACTCATCGAGGTTATTCGAGACGATGGCGATGAACTTGATCCGCTCGAGCAGCGGTGCGGCCGGGTCGGCGGCAAGGGCGAGCACCCGCTCTTGGAAGTCGAGTAGTGCCAGTTCTCGGTTGATATATCGTTCTTCCACGTGATCCTGACCGGGGAGGTGGAGCCTGGATGGTACTAAGGAATCGGCTCTGGGACACCGGAGTTGGAGGAATCGCTGCAACGTGCGCATAGCGGCTGGGGAGTTGTCGGCGGCAATAGAAGGATGTTGGCGGCCCCCGGCCGTACACTCTCCATGATGACCCGTCCCGAAATGATACGAGTCGCCGGCGGCACCCGGTTGTACGGAGAGGTTCCCGTCTTGGGCGCCAAGAACGCGGCGCTCAAGCACATGGTGGCGGCCATGCTGGCGCCGGGCGATCATGTCCTCGAAAACGTCCCGTCCATCGCCGACGTGGCCACCATGGGCGAGGTGCGGGCGTACGCCGGGGCGACCTGCCGGAGGGATGGCACCAGGCTGCACATTGCGGTTCCCGAGCACCCCCGGCCCGAGGCTCCATTGGAGCTCGTGCGCAAGATGCGGGCTTCCATCCTGATCCTCGGGGCGCTGCTGTCGCGATGCGGTGAGGCTCGGGTCGCGCTGCCGGGCGGCGACGATTTTGGGTCGCGCCCGATCGACATGCACCTGGACGGGCTGCGCGACATGGGGGCCTCCTTCGAGCTGAAACATGGCGTGCTCCGGGCGTACGCCCCCGATGGACTGCACGGCACCGAAATCTATCTGGAGTTCCCCAGCGTGGGCGCTACGGAGAACCTCTTGCTGGCGGCGGCCATGGCCACCGGCACGACTGTGATCTCGAACGCGGCGCGCGAGCCCGAGTTGACCGATCTGGCGATGTACCTCAACAAGATGGGAGCGAAGATCGAGGGTGCCGGTACCTCGACCATCACGGTGCACGGTGTCGGCTCTCTGGCCTCCGCCACCCACCGGGTGGTCCCCGACCGTCTCGAAGCCGGGACGTACGCGCTTGCCGGAGCGATCTCGGGGGGCGAGGTCCGGGTGCTCGATTGTGTCCCGGATCACTTGCGAATGGAATTGCGGAAGATGGAGGTGGCCGGATGCGAAGTCACCTTCGGGGCCGACTGGATCCATGTCGTTGGGCCCGACCGCCCGGCGCCCGTGGACTTCGCCACCCTTCCGTACCCCGGGTTCCACACCGACATGCACCCGCAGATGGTTGCTTTTCTGGCGCTCGCCGACGGCACGTCGATCATCACCGAGAACGTCTACGCCGCCCGTTTCCGCTACGTCGGCGAGCTCAACCGCATGGGCGCCGACATCTCCACGGATGGGCAACACGTCGTGGTGCGCGGAACCGACCGGCTCAGTGGTTGTGAGGTCGATGGGTGTGATATTCGGGCCGCGGCGGCGCTCGTGCTCGCCGGCCTCGTCGCCGAGGGCGAGACATGCGTAGTTCACGCCGAGCACATCGATCGGGGCGACGCCGGGTACGTCGAGAAGATGTCCGCTCTCGGAGCTCGGATCAACCGGTCCTAGTGGTCCGGGCCGCTTCTCGGGCGTCCGACACCGAGAGGACACGCATTGGCCACGGCGAGTGTTATGGTTGAAGTAGCCCAAATGGCAGGTGACGGGACGTAAGGGACTGCTACCTCCTGCGGGTGATCCGCGACGAAGCTCGGGGTCGATATCCCGGGCTTCCTCGCGTCGGTGAGAAAGGTGAGACAGTCGCCGAATGCTGACCGCTCTGGCCCTCCTCCTGGCATTGGCCCAGGCTCTCGTTCCCGTCCACCGGGCTACGGACTCGTTGCCCGACATGGTCGAATTGGTCCCTCTAGAGGGCGCGGCCTTCGAGCTGGGGCGAGGCCGGTATGTGGGACATCTCGAGGTGATTGCCGCCGACGGCGGCCTCGGTCTCGTCGAGACCCGGGCGCTCGACGAGTACCTCACCGGGTTGCGCGAGGTCCCGGCGAGCTGGCCGGCCGAGGCGCTGGCCGCCCAGGCGGTCGCCGCCAGAACTTATGCCGTGTGGTCGATCGATCGCGGTCGCTCGGCCGACGGCCGCATGTACGGGTATGACATCTGCGCCACGTCGGCCTGCCAGGTGTATCGAGGCTCTGCCATCGCGACCGATGCCGCCGTCGCTCCGTGGGTCGATGCCGTGTATCGCACCAGCGGCGAAATCCTGATCCACGACGGAGCTGCCGCCCACACTTTCTATTCCTCGAGCGCCGGACGCCGGACTCGCCCGGTCCAGGACGTCTGGGGCGGCACCGCGGCACCCTATCTAGTCGCGGTCGACTCGCCGGAAGCGGGAGTCACCCCGTATCGGGAGTGGACGGTAGCGTTGCCCGCCGAGGTCTTCATTCGGATTCTGGCGGCCGCCGGGCTCAATCCGGGGGCGCGCATCGGGCAGGTCAGCGTGGAGCGCCCTCCGGAGGGGGCGGGCCCTTCGGCCGTCATCGTGGGAACCGAGGAAGGCAACATACGGATCGGGGCCGGGCAGTTTCGGGCGATTCTCAACAAGCACGGCCCGGCGCTCTATCCCGGGCTGCTCCCGGCGCGGCGACCCGACGGGCGCCGCTGGCCGCAGGCGATCCTCTCCTACACCTTCGCCATCGCCTGGGAGCCCGGTGAGTTCGAGATCTCCGCGCGGTTCGCCCGACTCCTGCCCGCCTCCGATCGGCCGCGTCCCGGCATCGTGCGGATCACCGGCGAGGGCTGGGGACACGGCGTCGGAATGAGCCAGTGGGGCGCCAAGGCGATGAGCGACGAGGGAGCCACGTACGACGAGATTCTCGGCCACTACTACACAGGCCTGCAGCCCGTCGCCGGCGACCTCCCCGAAACTGTCCGGATCGGCCTGGCGCAGAACGAGCCCGAGGTGACCATTGTCGCCACCGGGCCGTTCGAGTTGAGGGGAAACGGGTCCTCGCTCGGCGTCATGCCGCCGGGAACTTGGGTCTTTCGGCACACAGTGGGCGGGGTCGGGGTGGTGCCGCCGCCCGACGTCGCTTCCCGGGGCATCGGGATCCTCGGTCGGAAGTGGCCGCGGTGAACGGCTGGCGGCTGCGATGACTGGGCTCCGGCTACTCGCGCTCTACAATGGGGGTTTCCCTCCGGGAATTGGAAGCGCTGCATGAAGGTTGAAGCACGGACATGTCTTTGAGTTCGGATACGCCTGGGTCCTCTTCGATGATCGAGGTCGGGTCGCTCGACTCGACCGCGACCTTGGTCTTTGACGCGCCCGCCGACAGCCCGATCGATCATGACGTCCTGGCCGAGACCCTCGAGTACATTCGCCCGGCACTGCAAGCCGACGGCGGCGACATGATCCTGTTGGGGACCACCGGGGGCCGCGTCCACCTCCAGATGGTGGGAGCCTGCGGAGGATGTCCGCTGTCCAGTATGACGCTGACGGCCGGCATCGAGCGGATTCTGCGCGATCGAGTCCCCGGCGTCGAAGAGATCATCGCCACCTAGGGCCGCCCCTAAGCTGGCTGCATGGGAGCCGTCGCCACCCCCGATTCCTTGATCGCCGCCGCCCGCTCCGGCGACAAACGTGCCGTCGGGCGCTTGATTTCCATCGTCGAAGACGATCAGATCGCGGCAACCGGGATCTTGCAGGCGGTTTATCCCGACTCTCACGACTCCTGGGTCACCGGCCTCACCGGTGCGCCCGGAGCCGGCAAGAGCACCCTGGCCAACCTGCTTATCGGCGAATGGAGGAAGCGGGGCAGACGCGTGGCCGTGCTGGCGGTCGATCCGACGAGCCCGTTCACCGGCGGCGCCCTCCTCGGCGACCGCATCCGGATGCAATACGGCTCCGCCAATGGAGGGGTGCTGGTGCGATCGATGGCGACCCGCGGTTGGCTCGGGGGAATGGCTCGCGCCACCGAGCGAGTCG
>CAMYJM010000205.1 GCA_947258635.1 uncultured Acidimicrobiaceae bacterium | reverse complement strand
ACGATGCCAGGTGGCGCCCTCCATATTCCCGGTGTGTTTGCGCAGCCCCTCATTATTCGCCAGCCAGTAGTCGAGAACGGCCCGCACCCGATCCGGCGCCGCGGCGACGGTGCGGCTCTCGGCAATCGACTTCGGCATCAGATTGCGCGACAACCAGCCGGGATCCTCTTCCTCGATCCGCACCAACTCCTCGGCCATGGCCTGCTGCAGGTGTTGCCGATCGATCCCCAGCTCATCTGCGATCCGCCCGAGCGCATCGGCATCGATGGCATCCCGACCGGGAGCCGCCGAGTCCATCTGGAGCCCGATGGCCCGCTCCAGGATGCGCTCAACATCGTCACTGGAGAGCCGTTGCAGCCTTTCGGAAACGACGTCGGGCTCGTGTCGCTCCTCCCATTCAGGCGCCGGCGTCTGGCGAAAGGTCATAACAAGAAAGGTACTCGGCTGCTTCTGCCCTTACAACGCTGAAGGCGTATCAGGAATCAGCAGGAAGAAGTATTACGTATTGAGTACTACGTATTCCGCGAATGGGCGCACCTTGCGCGACAACAGCAGCGCGAAAGATAGGCGCTCTCAATGAGCTTGTCGTGCCCATGGGGCCGGGTTCGCAGAATACGTAGTACGGATTACCTAGTACGTGAGCTAGAGACCGCGCCACGCGCTCAGGCCGTCAGTGGTTCCGCTCCGGGTTTGCCGTGGCAGTGCTTGTACTTCTTGCCGGACGCACAGGGACAGGGCGCGTTGCGACCCACTTTGTCCTTCCTGCGCACGGTCGTCGGAGCGGCTTGGCCGGGGGCGTTGGTCTGAATCGACTTGGGACGCTCCGGCTGCACTTGCTTGACCACCTCAACGTGATAGAGATAGCGACAGGCGTCGTACTTGGTGGTGTCGACGACCTCGGAGAAGAGATCGAAACCCTCCCGCTGATATTCCACGAGCGGGTCGCGCTGACCCATCGCCCGGAGCCCGATGCCCGCCCGGAGATAGTCCATCTCGGCGAGGTGCTCGCGCCACTTGTTGTCGATTATCGACAAGACAACCGTGCGCTCCAGCTTGCGCATCACTTCGGGACTCAGTTCGGTCTCGCGCCCGGCGTAGACGGCCGCCGCCTCCTCCTGGTACGCGTCGATGACCTCCTGCGGCTGCAGATCATCGGGATCGGTGAAGCTCGATTTGGAGAGCTCGCTCGGATAGAGGGTCTGCATCCGCGCTTCGAACTCCTGCCAGTCCCACTCGACCGGGTCCAGATCACCCGTCATCAGCAGAACCTGGTCCTCGATCACGTCGTGGCGCCATTCGGCTACCAACGCCTCGGTGTCGCCGCCCTTGAGGACCATGTCGCGCCACTTGTAGATGATCTGACGCTGGGTGTTCATCACCTCGTCGTACTTCAAGACGTTTTTGCGGGTCTCGAAGTTCTGCGCCTCGACCTGGTTCTGGGCACGCTCGATCGCCTTGGTGACCATCTTGTGCTCGATGGGAACGTCCGGCGGGATCTTCAGCCGCTCCATGATCGATGCGACCCGCTCGTTGGCGAAGCGTCGCATCAGATCGTCTCCAAGCGACAGGTAGAACCGCGACTCCCCCGGGTCCCCCTGGCGGCCGGAGCGGCCTCGCAGCTGGTTGTCGATGCGGCGTGACTCGTGGCGCTCGGTGGCAAGGACGTAGAGCCCGCCGAGCTCGAGAATCTTGGTGCGCTCGACGTCGGTCTCCGCCTGGTGCCGATCGACGGCAGCCTGGTATTCGGCTGCGAACTCCTCGGAATCTCGCTCGATCCCCTTCTTCTGCATCTCGGCGAGCCCCAGCTGCTCCGGGTTGCCCCCCAGCATGATGTCGACACCACGGCCCGCCATGTTCGTCGCCACCGTCACCGCGCCGAACTTCCCGGCCTGGGCGATGATGGGCGCTTCCCGGGCGTGCTGCTTGGCGTTGAGCACTTCGTGTGCGATGCCGTGCTTGCGGAGGTGGGTGGAGAGGCGCTCCGACTTCTCGATCGAGATCGTGCCGACGAGGATCGGCTGACCGGCAGCGTTGCGCTCCACGATGTCCTGGACGAGGGCGTCGAACTTGGCGTCCTCGTTGACGTACACGAGATCGGGCATGTCGGCACGGGCAATCGGCATGTTGGTCGGAACGACGACAACGTCCAACCCATAGATCTCCATGAACTCGCCGGCCTCGGTCTTGGCCGTACCGGTCATGCCGGCCAACTTCTCATACATACGGAAGTAGTTCTGCAGCGTGATCGTGGCCAGCGTCTGATTCTCTTCTTTGATCTTGACGCCCTCTTTGGCCTCGATGGCCTGGTGCAAGCCCTCCGAGTAACGGCGCCCCTCGAGGACCCGGCCGGTGAATTCGTCGACGATCTTGACCTCACCCTGCTTCAGGAGGTAGTCGACGTCGCGGTCGTAGAGCTCTTTCGCCTTGAGAGCAACGTCGAGGTGGTGGATGAGGTCCACGTTGGAGAAGTCGTACAGGTTGTCCACTCCGAGGATCTGCTCGACCCGGTGGACACCCTCCTCCGTGGTGATCACCTGGCGCTTCTTCTCATCCACCTCGTAGTGCTGATCGGCGCGGAGGCTCGAGGCGATCCGGGCGAAATCGCGATACCACTTGCCGGTTTCCCCAACGCGACCCGAGATGATCAGAGGAGTACGCGCTTCGTCTACGAGAATCGAGTCGACCTCGTCGATGATGGCATACGGATGACCCCGCTGGACCTGGTCCTCAGGGCGCATCGCCATGTTGTCGCGGAGGTAGTCGAACCCAAACTCATTATTGGTGCCGTAGGTGATGTCGGACGCGTACGCCGGACGGCGTTCGTCGGGGCTCATATGTGCCTGGATCAGGCCAACGTCGAGCCCGAGGAAGCGATGGATGCTCCCCATCCAGTCGGCGTCGCGGCTTGCCAAGTAGTCGTTGACGGTCACGACGTGCACGCCGCCGGCCATCCCATTGAGATATGACGGCATCGTCGAGACGAGCGTCTTACCCTCGCCGGTACGCATCTCGGCGATCATCCCGCGGTGCAACGCCCCGGCGCCGACAACCTGGACGTCATAGTGGCGCTGCCCGAGGACACGGCGCGCCGCCTCACGGACCACCGCAAACGCCTCCTCCTCGAGGTCGTCAGTGGTGGCACCGTTCGCGAGGCGTTGGCGGAATTCGGCGGTCTTGGCACGGAGCCCGTCGTCGCTGAGCACCTCAATACCCGGTTCGAGGGCATTGACGCGCTGCACCAGCGCTTCGAGTTCCTTCAGCCGCTTTCCCTCACCAACTCGGAGTACTTTGCTGAAGACTGACATCAGGACGGCATTCTAGGAGCCTGCGCCGGCTACCGATCACTCCGCTGAAAGCGGTTCACACCACCTCGGTGACAGACTCCAGGCTCTCGAGCAGGGCGGCCGGATCGATGCCCACATGTTGCGCCAGCAGCTGGCGCGAGACCTCACCGGGATGCAGTGCGTACGGCTCGGGGTCGATGTCACGGCCCGCGGGATCGCGCACCACGAGGGCCTCCAGCGGACCTCCCGGTTCACTCGACTTGCTCACCACGACGGCCAAGGCCCCGCCCTGGATCTCGAGGATCGATCCCGGTGGGTAGATGCCCATCAAGTCGATGAACGTCCGCACCAGGTCCGGGTCATAGCTGGTGCCGGCGCCGGTCAAGAGCGCCTCGAGCGCGTGGTTCGGCGTCTCCGCCCTCCGATAGGCGCGCCGCGTCGTGATCGCATCGTAGGTGTCCGCCACGGCCACCACCCGGCTGTAGACATGGGGACGCTTCTCGCGCCGGATGCTGGGATAGCCGGAGCCATCGAAGCGGGCATGATGTTCGAACGCCACCGTCGCCGAGATCTCGTGGCCGGGTCCCCCGGCCGCCAAGATAGCCAGTGCCCCTTCTTGGGGGTGCACCGTGATTTCTCGCCATTGTTCCTTGTCGAGCCGGCCCGGGTAGTTGAGCACGGACGTCGAGACCGCGGTCTTGCCGATGTCATGGAGAACGGCGCCAACGCCGATCGGGATCAGGAAGTGCCGGTCGATCCCGATCATGCGACCGATTGCCAGGGCCAGGATGCATGCGTTGACCGAGTGATAGAAGGTGTACTCGTCATGGCTCTTGACGGTCGAGAGCAGCAAGCTGGCACTCGATTGCGAGACCGATTGCTCGAAGAGCCCTTCAACGGCGGTCACTACCGGCGCCATCTCGAAGCGCCCATCGACCCGCATGGCGCCGGTCACCCCGCGTAACGCGTCCAGGCTTGAGACGTAGGAGCGGCGCAGCTCGCTTGTCGGGGCGGCCTCGAGATCCTCGGGAGTCAGGTAGCGCTCGTTGATCAATATGGAGCCGTCGGCCGGGAAGTCGGCGGAGACGTTGGCGAGCAATGCCGCCAGGTCGATGAGGTCCTGATCGGTCACCGGGTGCAGCGCGGTCACCGACTCGACGCCACGTTCCTCGAGCTCGCGGATGAAGGTGTGGTACTCGAGCGACACATGCGGCAGGATCGTCCGATTCAGGTAGAAGGCGTTCTCCATGGCGGATATGACCATCTGGCCGCCCTCGGGAACGAGGTCGTCGGTGGCCCCGCGCAGCGCCATCAGTGCTTCCACCGTCAGAGGATGGCCCGTCGGATAGAGGCCGATCTGGCGAACGAGCCGCCGCAACCCCTTGAGCCAGGCTCCCGTCTGCCTCTCGTTCACGCCGCAACCCCCGATACGAAGCGACGGGCGTGCGCCCGCAGCTCACGATCTCTCCGGCGGAACACGAGGCGGCGACCCGCCAGACGCTCCATGGCTTGGCGGGCGGCATCGGTATTCCGTCCGCCGAGAACTGCCACCATGGCCACCATGGCGGGCTGCGAGAGCTTGCCGGTTTCCAGATCGCGGATCAGGGCTGACTCAAACGCGACGGAGTCGAATGTCTTCGCCAGCGACACCGCCGCGTCCCTGACGATAGGGTGCGGATCGGCCAACGTTCGCAGGACCGTCGCCGCGGCCTCGTCCCTTTGCAGTCTGATCAGAGAACGCAACGCTTCAGCGCGTACTCGATGGTCGTCGTGCTTCAGCAAACGCAAAACCGATCCGACGGCGGCCTGCTTGCCGGTCTTGCCGAGAACCGTCGCCAGATTCCGGATCAGATACCACCGCTCGTCGAGCAGGTAGTTCTCCAGAGTGTTCGGATCGTCGCTGACGGCAGGAACGAGCAGCGCGGTGATGCTGCGCCGAGCACTCTGGTCATCGGAGGCGGCCAGCATCCCGACGAGCGCATCGACGGCCGAGGAGCCGATCGTCTGGAGAAACCGGGAGGCGTCTGCAGAAAGCTCGTCGCCACCCTCAGCGTCCAGCACGAACTTGAGGATGTCCGGTCGGCCCAACTTGTCGAGCCCCTGGCGCACCTGGGACCGACGCTCGGCCGGGTAAGGAGCCTCGATCATGATCTTGTCGAGAAGCTGCTGGGCGGTCGCCAGATCGCCTGCTCGCAG
>CAMYJM010000204.1 GCA_947258635.1 uncultured Acidimicrobiaceae bacterium | reverse complement strand
ATCACGGAGGTGCCCGATGGCATTGAACGCATATCTGACCCTCACCGGCGAGACCCAGGGTCTGGTGGAGGGAAGCGTCACCCAAGCGGGCCGCGAGGGGATGATGGAGATCAACGGCTGGAACCACGAGGTGATCTCACGTTTCAAGGCGACGACGGGTCTGGCGACCGGCAAGCGGCGCCACAAGCCGATCACCGTGATCAAGCCGATCGACAAGGCAACACCGATCCTGGCGAACATCCTCGTCAACAACGAGAACATCACCGACTGGCGGCTCGACTGCTGGCGTCCGAGCCGATCCGGCAAGGAATTCCAGTACTACACGATCGAGTTGATCAACGCGTCGATCGCCGGGATCCGCGCGGAGCAGCTCGACAATACATACCCTGAGAACATGCCGCTGGAACCGCGCGAGCACGTCAGGTTCACATACGAGAAGGTCATCTGGACCTGGCAAGACGGGGGAATCACGGCCGAGGACGATTGGGCGACTCCGACCGCCTGAGGTGGCTATCGGGGAGAGACGCCGTGTCTCTCCCGCCGCAGCGAGCGACACCAGGACGGAGTCCCGTTCGGGGACAGCATCGGCCTACTCGGCGGCCGGGACCTCTTCCTCGACAACTCCCACCATGTTGCCGGCGGGATCGGTGAGCATTCCGAAGGTGACGATCCCGGGGACTACCGTTCGGGGCATCACGGTCTTGCCGCCCAGCCCCGCGGCCTTCGCCAGATGCTCATCGACGTTCGCCACCTGCACGTACATCGCCTGGTATTGGGGCATTTGCTCGCCGCCCTTGCCGATGGCCCCGGCGAGGCCGGAACTCTCCTCGGCCACCATGTGATATGCGTCGAAACCGGGAACGGGTTCCGTCTTCCACCCAAAGAGTCCCTCATAGAATCTCTTCATGGCATCCCCGTCCGGGCCCATCAGCTCCCAATGCACGATCTTGTGGTCGGTCATTCCCATCTCCTCTCGACTGGACGAGCCTAACCCTCGTTCGGTTCCTATCGAGTGGTGCTACCAGGTCGAGGGTCGGTCGGCGACGACCAGCCTCGGGCATCCGCTGAGGGAGGGCTAGTCATGACGGACCACGATCGAGGTCAGATAGACACCAGCGCAGCAGACGTTTACGAGGCGTTGTTCGTGCCTGCGCTCTTTGGCAGATTCGCCGATCCGATCGCCGACGCAGCGGAGATTGGACCGACCGATTCTGTTGTGGATGTCGCCTGCGGCACCGGGGTGCTGACTAGGTCGCTGAGGAGCCGGACCGCTGGGCCAGTGGTTGGAGTTGATGTGAATCCGGCCATGGTGGCCGTTGCTCGGCGTCACGGCGGGGACATCGAGTTCCGCCAGGGCGATGCTTTGGACCTCAACTTCGGGGACGATGCCTTCGACGTCGCAACGTGCCAGTTCGGTGTGATGTTCTATCCCGATCCCGGGCGTGGAATTGCGGAGATGGCTCGTGTGGCCCATCGGGGAACCCTCGCAGTGTGGGATTCGATCGAGAGGTCTGAGGGTTACGCCGCGATGCAAGAGCTGTTTCGGGACGAACTCGGCGAGGACGCCGCGGCGTCACTTGATGCGCCCTTTGCCATGGGCAAAGACGGCGTGTTGGAAGCCTCGTTCGAATCGGCCGGCCTGACCGACGTCGCGTACCTGAGGATCCAAGGTACGGGTCGGTTCGCCTCAATCGATCAGTGGGTCACGACCGAGGTGCGGGGATGGACACTCGGTGATTCAGTAAGCGACCGCCAGCTCGCCGACCTCGTTTCGGTGGCTCGATCTCGCCTTGGCCGCTTTGTGACTCCCGAAGGCTGCGAGTTCGGTATGACCGCAAAGGTCGCGAGTTGGGCCACGTAGCCCCGATGTGCGCTGGGTCATAGTCGCGAAGCAAAACGCCCATTCGTGTAGGGCTTCAGAACGCGACAAATCGGGCTAAGAGACTTCAAGTTGTGCACCCTTTTTCGGCGGAAGTCTGGGTTCCGCCACTGAGCGCGCTCACAGAGTGCAACGTATTGCCGGATATGCGCCTGTCAAGTGGACTGAAGATGGTGCAGCAGCCCGGCGTTATGGGCGCTCGCTCCCTCCTTTCCCAACACGGCATGCACCTGATTCCTCAACCCGGTCCGCATTCATTCACCCGCTATGGCAAAACCCGAATGTAGTCGACTTCGACGACGGCTTTCTGGTCGATGGGATCGAAGCGGATCTGTGAAACCAGCCCGTCCCAACCAGAGACATTCGACATGTCGATCGTGTAGGTGATTGGTTCGTCGGAGCGCTGAACCGGGAAGCGCTTGGAGTGGGCCTCCTGGTAGCCGGCCACCTCACTTCCACTGAAGAAGAACTGGCCGGCGCCGTTGCGGTCAACGGTCATGCGCACCTCGATAGTCGTGAATTCGTCGGTGCTGAGACCGAGCGAGGGGGACTCCATGTAGGGGTCTACGCCGGTTGGCTCAATCAGGAGCGCCCCTTCGATTACCTCGAAGCGGGCCATGTCGTTGAGCGCTGTCCAGCCTCCGTCATCGGTTTCAAACTCCCATTCATGATCCGCTGTCACCATGTTGCCGGTCAACGTGACGGTCATCCTGTGCAATTGTGTCTCGTGCCAGCGCCACTCCTGATCGGGTGGTGTGGTGACGTAGTAGACGTGGAAAGCGTCATTCGTCTGGAGCGGGTTGCCGTCGGGACTGATGATGCTCGGGTAGGTCAGCTCGCAGTCGCACGACGTGAGTAGCACTCGGGGAGACCAGGCATAGCCATCTTCGGAGGCGACCAGGTACAGATCGGATGGATGAATCATCGCACCGTGGGTGGAAACCACCATGACGAATCGCTGAAGGGCGGTGTTGTACGAGACGCTATGCCAATTCGTAGTGGGATTTCCGAGCTCAAGCGGCTTGGAGCGCCCGCCCAGCCCCGGTTCCGTTGTTGCGCCGTTGTACTTGCGCCACACGGAGGTACGGCCATCGACGGCGGCCGCCACGACCTCGTCGACCGGCGCCGTAGCCACAGCCAGCTGGACATCGCGCAGAACACCAGAGTCGTCGATCCGATCCCGGAAATAGAGGAAGAAAAGGCCATCGTGGATCACAAAGGGCGCTCCCCCCATGTCGGCGCAGCACCGAGCGTTCAGGTCGGGTTCGGCGTTGGTTTCGAGGATGATCCCTAGATCCTGGAAGCTCTGTCCATCATCGTGGGAGGCCGCCAGCCCGATTGCAGCATGGAATATCGCTCCGATGCCATCGAGGTGCCGCTCCGCGTGATAGAACATGATGAGCATCCCAGAGCCGGGATCTCGGTAGATCGGGCCTCCGGCCAGATAGGCGAACTCGCTGCTCGCTCCCTCGATCCGCATGTTGGCGCTCTCGACAGTGGCACCGGGATCGTCGAACGTTCCAACGGTGCGGGCACTAACGACACTGTTGGCAGCGAAGAAGCGGTACCGACCGTCTTCAGCCGGCGTGAAGCCGATGTTGCCGTCTGGCCAGAAGAAGGTGTCGCGTCCATCGAGTGAGGCGCGTTCCGCCTGTTCGTAGATCACCCGAGACAGGATGGAATCGATCTCCGGGAACCGCACCGACTCGACAGGTGGAGGGACCTCGGGTGTGTCCGGCTCCTGCTCAACAGGTCGCTCGTCCACCGGAGGTCGCACCGTCGCTGGTTCTTCAGGAGCGGTCGTCGTGATTATCTCTGATGAGCTAGGCGTGCCACCGTCTCCACTGCAGGCGGTGAGCATCAAGAGAAGTGCGGCCACAAATGCGAATCGACGTGCAGCCGTAACCCCCATTCCGTTCACCGAGGCCAACTCTGGGACATCCATTCGTGCATTGTCGCAAAGGCTAGTGGCACCACACCGTCCACATTTGCTCGACCTGTCGTGCAGTGATGGCTGGTCCGCGTCCGAATCGAGCCCGATGCTGGCGGCCTCGAGTACCTTTCGAAAGAGCCCGCTCGAAACCGACCAGATCGCCCGATACCGAGTCATAACGAGCGCAAGGTCCACCCTCCGATACCGGCACGTACGAGTGCGGTGCTACAGGGCGGCTAATCGACAGTGCCCGGCCGCACGACCCATTGGCAGGGTTGTCCGGTGACTGAGGCGATCAGGTCGAAGTCGGCATCGTAGTGCAGCACTGTGTAGCCGGCTTGTTCGGCAGCCGCGGCGACGAGCAGGTCAGGGATCTTGCGGCCGCGCTGGCTGATGGCAGCGAGCATACGTTGTACTTGGCGGGCCCGCCGGATGTGCTGGGCGGTCGTTTCCACCAGCTCGAAGGCGTCGAGGGCGCCGACTAGTTCGTCCCACTCGGCGGCATTGCGGGCTGAGTACCCGATCTCGAGGTCGCTGATCCCGGCCCGAGCGGCGCGCCCGCTCGCAGCCAGCGGCTCGACGGCCGCCCGTAGCGATGGTGCACCGAGTCGGGTCAGGACACTGGTGTCGAGGAGATGGCTCAGCGCCATGCTTCGGCCCGGTCGGCGAGGTCGGCGTTTGCCAGCACGTCGAGCGCCTTGGTGATGCGAGGGTCCCGGCCTGCCGCAGCCGCGCGGAGCGCTTCGTTGACTGTGTCCTTGATCGTGGCTGTGCCCAGCTCGGCACGCGCTGCGCTCAGTGCTTGTTCGTCGATATCGACCAGATGTTTGCTCATACGAGCAGTATATATCAGCGCCGTGCTGTATATCTAGCCTCTTGCGCTTGCACGCCGATCAACTGATCCCGGCCGAGAACGCCCGCATGGCCGAATCGCGCCGAGCGGCACGTCGAGGAGCGGTCGCCACCTACCGGCTCGTCACTCAGTGTGACCTTTGTGTTCGCCGTGTGGCTCGCGCCGGCCAACGCGGCGGCTCCGTCTAGAATTCCTACGGAAATGTTGAATCAATGAAAGCGTAGGTATTCCGTGCCGCGAGGTCGTCCTACCACCGAGCAGCTTCTTGCACGCGTTGACGGCGAGGTCGGAGTCCTTCGCGATCGTTTTGGCGGGCTGCCGCATAGCCTTGAACTCAATCACGTGCTGCGTGAGATCTGGCTGCTGGAGACTCACCACTCGACCGCGATCGAAGGCAGCTCGCTGAGTGAGCAGGATGTAGTCGCGGTCGTCGAACGCGACGAAGCCCGCGGCAGTCTCTTGGAGGCGCTGGAGGTGAAGGCATACGCCGACGCCGCCGGCTGGGTCTACGAGACCGCACCAGAGACCGAGATCGACCTGGCGACCGTTCGGGAAGTGCACCGCCGCGTGGTTGGGCCGGTTTGGGCGACGTTCCCGCCCGCGACCCGGGACAGTCCTGGCGCTTTCCGTTCAACCGGAGTGACCGTCGGAGGCGGCAGGCGTGTCCAGCTGTCGGCGGCAACGGCAGTCCAAGCCGACATGACCGACTGGGTAGCGGCCGGCAGCGAGGACTCCCAGGGCCACGTGATTGAGCGGATCGCGCAGCGTCACGCCTGGTTCGAGCGGATCCATCCCTTCACCGACGGCAACGGACGCGTCGGGAGGCTGCTGGCCAACTGGGAGCTTGTTCACGCCGAC
>CAMYJM010000203.1 GCA_947258635.1 uncultured Acidimicrobiaceae bacterium | reverse complement strand
CGTGAACGGCAAGCTCGAAGACGGCGGAGCCGTCGGTACGGTACGCCCTGATCGAGGGCCCGCTCGAGGGGCCGTCCCCGAGAACCAGCGTGATCCAGTCGCCGCCCGGGGACTGCGCGAGGTCCACGGGCGACAACACGGCGTCCCCTCCAGGATGGGAGTGCCACGCCCCGAGGATGTCCCAGCCACAGCGCTCGGCGTAGCGCATCGCGCCGTAGTGCTCGCGCGGATCGATGGTGTAGCGCGTCGGCGAAGCATCGCGGTTGCTGAGGCAAAACACCATGGCAACCGCGCCCGGCACGCCGGCAACGAGGCCGCACGCCTCATGGGGAAGCGCCCACGCGGTATGGGCTGCCATCGCCGCCTGGATTTCGGCGGGCACCAAGAGGATGTCGGCAACGCCGAGAACCGCCCGCGCGTCGCCTACGTCGGAGGCGTTCACCAGCACCACGACCCGATATTCCGAGAAGAAGCCCGGGTTGAGGCCGCCCTCGTCGTCGGCCCGGACGTGGGCCCGGATCCCCTCGCTCGCGAGCCGGGCCCGGGCGACCTCGGCATCCCCCCGATACAGGTAATCGGCGACTGCGACGGTCGGGCCATCACCCGAAGTCATTGCGTGGAGTCCGCCGCCACGCTGCGCACGAGGTCGGCGAGGGACGCGTCGCCTGCGATGATGAGCCCGTCTGGTGCGGCCCGCCCCCACAGCCAACTGTCGAGATGCCCGGCGGGGCCGGCGATCGAGGCCGTCACCGCCGCATCCGTCTCGTCGATGAAGAACGTCGGCTCGTGGTCGTACTCATGGCCCCCCGGGGAGGTCCCAGTGAAGTCGCCCACTCGCAGCCGCCAAGTCCGCCCGGCATCCGTCTCGGTTATCGATATCACCTTCTGGCTCCGGGAGCTTTGACTCCAATCGGGGGCGCCGGTCATCATCACGACCAGGATCTCGTCGATTCCATCCGCGCCGAGCGCCGCATCGACGGGAGTCACCACTCCGTGGGCGAGCTCGGCGTCGAGCCGATGGATGACCGATTCGTGCGCCATCCGCCGCCGCCAGAATCCCACGCTCTGGTCTTCGGGATGCCACGTGGCCACCCGTGTCGCCGGGTCGGCCGTCGCCAGCACCTCGAGCATCTCGTCGGCCACTTCACGAAACCACTCCAACTCGCCGGACGAGGGCGCCTCGACGGGGTCGGGTTGTTCATCCACCCACCCGTCACGAACGATGGTGGTCTTGTGGGCATACACGACACCCGTGTGGGTCACGACATCCCGCACGGTCCATCCCGGACAGGACGGAACCGCCGCGTCCATCCCCATCTCGGCGACCGCCGCTACCCGATCGGCATCGGCCCGGACATGAGCTAAGAAGTCGATCACAAGAAGAGACTAGAGCGCGCCTTGCAGCTAACCGGTCCGAACTGGGTGCTGAGAGACGCCAATCAGACCAGCCGCCATGCCTGGGCCCACGTACGGCCGGTGGCCCGACCGATTGTCAGACCGAGCACCGATGTGCCGATAGCGATATCGAGCACTAGGCGGATGGGCGATGGGCCGCGAGATCAGGGTGATCGGGAGCGGATTCAGCCCTGGAACGGTGGGTCGGCAGAACTCCATCGTTCGATTCTCCTCGCAGATCGTGCGTCGTTGCTGAGCTGGCCGTAGCCACCCCCACCGATATAGCCAAGATGAAGCACCTCGATCGACCTCAAGTGCTCGGCGAGGGCGTCAGCCTTCTCTCCAACCATGACGTCCTCCGCGTCGATTCGCGGCGGCGACCAGCGAGTCCGGCGCTTCGGATCTGAACGTGCACGACCGCCTCCGCCACGTCGACAGAACGATACGCGGCGTCGAGAATGACCCTGTGACCGTTCTCGAACAGGTACGGGTGATCGACGAATCCTCCGGTCCTCCGGAGCCGGTGCGCCCGTCGCCCCTCGTGTTGCTGGTCGTCGGCGCTGCCTTCGCAGTGTTGATCGCCGCTTTTCCCAGTGTGACAGGGCCGGGTGCACCTGCGGCAGTCGAGTCGATCGAGAGTGACGGAATCGCCCCCTCTCTCAGTGCCCGCGTCGTAACCCGGCAGCAGCTCGAGGCTGCGATCGCCGTCACCGAGTCGCTGGTCGTGGCGGTGAACAGTGCCGACTCCGAGCAAGTCATCAGCCTGCTCGCACCGAGCCTCTTTGGTACCGGGCTCGGATCCTCCGAATGGCCCATGGTCTACGGCGACGTCGGCTGGTGGGGGCCGACGAGCCCGGGAGCGTACCTCAACCACGGGGCTGTCGCCGACTTCGTCCGGTACTTCCGTGCCTTGCCGGGGGGTGTCATTGTCGACGAATGCCGGGCGGATGGGATTGATCCGGCGAACGACCTCGTCGGCGTGACTTGTACGTATGCCGCGTTTGGAGGTGGGCGCGGGCTGATGGGCGATCGGGAGCGGGAGGTGGGCGCACTCGACGTCGTCGTGCGCAATGGGCTGGTCGCCGACGTCACGAATCACTCTGCGGTCGACGAGTTGGCGTGGAATCAGCTAGGACTGTAGGTGGCCGACGTCGATCCCCGACACGTTCGAGCGTCTCTTCAGAGCCCACGGGAACTGGATCTTCAGCGCCATGCATTCAGGTGAGTCAGCCATGGAGCACGCCGCAGTGACCATTGGGTGAATCACCTACGTCGCAATCTCGCGGGACCGTCGTGTGCCAACCTCCGCTGGCTACCCGAGCACCCAATCCGATAGGTGCCGCTCCCGGACACTCGGCGAAATGTTGCCTTATCGCAACAGAATCGTGGATCGGTGCGCGGATATGTGACTATGAGCACACAGCTGGAGATGCCGTCCGGTTGGCATATGCCGGGTGCTCGCTATCGTCGAGTAGCGGCTGATTAGGAGTTGCTTCCTTGGCGAACATCGAGCGACGGAGACAGCGCGAGACCCCTGTCCAAGCAAGTGGCCAGGCAGGCCTTGCGCGTGATCTGGTCTCCTCAGCAATGCTGGGGCTCGGGCTCATCGCGGTCGTGTCGCCTGTCTTCTTCTACTGGTTCATCCACGGTGACACCGATCGGTACCTGTGGATCATCAATGGACCACCGCCGTTCGATCAGTTCGGTGGTGGCCCCTATCAGCTTTTGACCCTCTACGTGTTGCCCTTCCTGACGGGGGTTGGCTTCGTCGGCATTGCTCTGGGTATCCGACGCAGGCTGCGCCGCTAGCACACCGCGTTTCCAAAACGTCTCGAGGTTCCGGTCACACACCTCCGGTCATGCTCGAGCTTCCACGACCGGGTTGTCGACCTAACCACACCGAGTGTTCGACACGCCGCACTCGGAGGTGCCTGATTGCGCCATTCCGGGTTAGGGGTCTTCTCGTCCCATATCTGGTGATCGGCGGGCTTTCTGTTCTTGCGTACCTGAGCGCCACATATGGCCGCCATGTACGCAAGTTCAACGGGCCGTGACGCGGTTCCCGTTCATGCGTATCTGAATGCCGATATTGGCTCAGATGTACGCAAGAACGGAACCGCTCAGATCACGCACCTCGCCGCACAATATCTAGCACCCACCAGCGTCCTCGATCCTGAGACCGCAGCCATTTCTGAACCTCACTCGGCCACCCTGAGTGTTGGAGAGAACGCGACGTTCGCACCAGGCTCACCCAGGCCGGGGGTCTGCGGCGTCCTTCAGGCCGAGCAACGGATCGAACAAGTTGGGACGCGGTGTCCGGATTCTGCTCGCCATCGAATTCGAGCGACATGTGCGGTCGAATCCGGGGACGAGGGCCGAGGTGGGTTTGGGCGAGGCCCGAATCGAGCTGAGATCGCGGTCCGGAGCTGGAAGTTCGAATTGAACAGATTCGAACTTCCCGCTAGCTCGAATCCTGATTCGAGCTAGATCCAGATGTGCTCGAAGCGCGTGAAACCCGGAGATACTTCATCGACGGCGAACGCCAATGCTGCGATAGGACAAGATCGCAGATCTCCGGGTTCCGGTGGTCCAAGTTGAAGTCGCTACCTGACCCGCGCGCCGCACAGCGGTGGTGCGGGGAGCTGATTCCAGAAACTGGAGTGAGTAGGCGACCGATTCCGCGGCATGGTTGAATCGTTTGCCATGGATGTGGAACAGCGAGTGCGCGCCGCGGTGGCGGCGCTGGACATGGATCACGAACTGCTCGATTGCGACCCGGAGTTGGCCGACACGAACGCGTTCTGTGCCCACTACGGATACGAACTCGATCGGTCCGCCAACACGATCGTCGTCGCCTCGAAACGGCCGCCCGGCCACTACGCGGCGTGCGTCGTCCTCGCCAACACGCGGCTCGATGTGAACAAGACCGTCCGGGACTTGATGGATGTGCGGAAACTGTCTTTCGCCCCCGCCGACGTCACCGCCGAGGTGACCGGCATGATCATGGGCGGAGTAACCCCGTTCGCCCTGCCTCCAGACCTGCCGCTCTACGTCGATTCTGCGGTCATGAACCGCGATTGGGTCATCGTGGGCGGGGGCAGCCGATCGCTCAAGATCAAGATCTCGCCGCAAGCTCTGGTGGCAGTGGGCGGCCGCGCAATCACCGGGCTCGCCAACCCCGTGCCGCCAACTCAATAGGGCGGAAAGCGACTGTCCTCAGATCGGGTCTTCCCGGATCAGACGGACCGCCTGGGTCGCTTCGTACAGGCTCGTGAGCTGCTCGCGAAACATCTCCAGCGGATCGCGCTCCGTGTCGCCGAGGAAATGGAGGCGCGCCTCGTGCCGCCGCTGCCGCAGCGGATCGTGTTTCATGGCACTTGTGAGCACAGTCGTCACAAGCCGGGCGTCGGGATCGAGGACGTAGGCGGTCCGCGTCGAAGGGAAGCGCCGACTCAGCTCGGCGGCACCGAGCTGTGTCGGGTTCGTGACCGCGTACGGGCGATCCCACATCATGAAGTCGGACAGCACACTCGAGATGTCGGTCACGAGCACATCGGTGTGATCGAACCACGCGTAGAGATCGACATCCGGGTACAAGCTCGGGGTGGGGTGGTAGCTTCCCGCCTGGCGCAGGAGGGTCTCGACATCGTCGATGGCGGTTTTGGCGCCGGGTCTGCGATGACCCGACATCGGATGCGGCTTGAAGATGATGCGAATCGCCGGGAAGTGCTCGAGGATCGCCGTGACCAGCTCCACCCCCATCACCTCGAGGGAGCTGTAGTTCGCTTCCTCGAAATACCCTTCCCAGGTCGGGGCGTACAGGATCGTTGTCGGCGCCGGCCCGCCGCGGTCGATCGCGGCAAGCTCGGAATCCAGCCGCTCGAGCGGCCCGCCACCCTCGCCCGATGCGGCGGTTGCCATGTCGCGATCCATGGCGCGCAGTTTCGGCGACAAGGGGGGGCGCCCGACAACGTCGAATCGATCCTCCGGAATCTCGACGCCGGCCGCTACATAGCGATCGATTGCGGCCTGGCCTGACACCCAGATACGGTCGTAGGCTCGGCTGAAGGGACTAGCGCTGCCGGCTTTGTCGCTGTCACCGTGACCGATGAATACGTGGCTCAGCCGGTTGTCCCGCAGCAAGTGGATGTTGAGTGTGCTGTTCGCCGGGTACAAGGCAACGCGGGTCGACGGCGTCACCAGCTGCTCGATGAGAGCGTCGTCGCTCACGACGACGCCGGGAAGTCGATCGGTCTCGATCTCGGTGACATCGTTGTGACGGAAGATGAGCGCGACCCGGCGGCCGCATTCCTCGAAAGTGCGGAGCCAAACGTTGACGGCATAGAGCGAGCGCCGATGCCCGTTGAAATAGCAGAGCACCTCCGGGTCGAACTCCCGGAAACCCTCGATCACTTCAGCGTCGTGCTCACCGAGCAAGAGCACCGGGCGGAACCTCCGGCATCGAATCGCCGCCACGGCCGCGTCCGCCAGGCCGGCCAGCCCGCAGACGAAAGCCGCCGTCACTGCGGACACCACCCCGACGTCGGAGACGGTGGGCACTGCGAGCGCAAAGCCGGCGGCGGCCACCGATGACTGCAGGCTGAGCTCGGCGAGGTCGCGACGCCGGACCGCAGCTCGGGCTCTCATCAGCCGATCGGCACCCTTGTCGAGTGCGCCCAACGGGCGTACCCGGCGATCGGTACTGAGGGAGAGGATCGGGCTCCGAATGACTCGAACTCCGAGATTTGCCGCCAAGGCGACAACCGCGAAAGCGACCAGCAAGCCTCCGTCGGCTCCGGCGGCGGCCATGCCGGCCACATAGAGGATTATCCGCCATTGGGACCTCACGTCGAGCCCACGCCGCCAATCCGTCAGCTTCCGCTCACTGCGCGAATCGGGGAGAATGTCGGCCGCCTCGACAACGGCGGCAACGAGGTAAGCGACGCCGGCCACGATCGGGGCCCGATAGGCCGCGGCCAGCGCCATGGCGACATAGGTAGCCGCGAAGGCGTAGCTGACGTGGAAGCCGGGGATGCCGAAGAGCGGGCGCTGGTGCTTGAAGATCAGGCGCCAGGCGCGCTGCAGACGGTGCATCCCGGGATTGTACTGCACCCCCGGGGCGAGCTCTGATGCGCCGACCGCGAGGATCTCGGTGCCCGACCGCGCTCGTAGTACAATGCCGTGACGAGGTCGGGCCCCTGATGCCCGGCCTCGGATTTGCGCCAGCCGTCTCAGGAGGCCCTCGTGGTGCCCCACATACCCCGCCTCGTGCTGCATGTCGGGATTCACAAGACCGGTACGACGACGCTGCAGGTGGCGCTCGACTCGTTGCGCGGCCAACTCGCCGACCGCGGCGTCGCGCTCGTCACCATCGAACAGATGAAACAGCTGCCCCACGAGAGCGCGTGGAAGGCACGACGCACGACCAACCCGTTGGAAGCGCCTCTGTTCCGTGAGGAGCTGCGCCAGCTCGTCGGCCGTGAGATCGACAGGGTGGTGACCGCCACCGGTGAGCCCGTCAAGCAGGTTCTCATCAGCAATGAGCGTATGGTCGGTGCCCGCATGCCCAGCGAGGGCGACTCCCCGCTCTTCCGCCCGGTCGCCGTCGCGTCAACGCGGGAGATCATCGAGATCCTCGAACCTGACAGCACTCACATCGCGATCTACACGCGACGCCAGGATCGCCTCATCGAGTCCTGCTATCTCTGGGAGATCCAGAAGGGGCTGGCCCACACTGTGGGCGAGCAGTTCCCGTATCTCGATCAGGCCGTGCTGCACTACTTCGACTTGGTCCGCCGTCTCCAGTCGATCCCCGAAGTCGGATCCATCCGCGTGCGGCCCTTCGAGATGATCCGGGCCGGATCGTTGGCCTACCTCGAGGATTTCCTCATCAATCTCGACCTCCAAGGCTCCCTCGACTTCTCGGACTTCGACACCAACCCGGCGGAGAACCTCAGCTACTCGCAACGGGCGCTGGATCTGGCGCTTCTCATCAACCCCAGCCTCGACACCAAGAAACAGCGCGACGCCCTGCGCCGCTTTCTGAAGCGCCATTTCAGTGTCGATGACTATGGGCCGGCGCGAATCCTCACCGATGAAGCCCGGGGCAGGATGATCGAGATGTACCGCCCCGACAACGAGCGCCTGTTCGCCACCTACATGCCGGATCTGCCGGTGGAGAGCTACTCGACGGAAGAGGACACCAAAGCCCTCGGCAACGTCCTGACCCCGATCACGGTGTAGAGGCTCGTCCGCCTCGCCGGGCTGCCCGCACGGCGGGGCCTGGTTGCCGCCTCACCACCCAACGGACCCGCTCGCTGAGCCTCTCCAGGGGCAGGGCGGTCGTCGGTCCTCGGATTCAAATGCGACGACATGCGCGGTGTCGAGAGAGACTGGTCGCCGCCAGGCGCACAGAAGAACTCAGCCGAATCCTGATTCAGCTGAGTTCATCGTGGAGTTGCATAGCAACTCCCAAGGAACGCCTTCGGCGTTCCCGTGGAGGTGGGGGGAGTCGAACCCCCGTCCCACAAGATTTCAGTACCGGCATCTCCGAGCGCAGCCAGCAGCAGAGTTTCGGGCCTCAGGACGCCGCTGGCGCATTTCCCTCGGCCCTAGTCAGAGAAGGTCTTGACTAGCGGCCTCCAACATACCGACTAGCTGCGTCCTGTATTGCGTTGCCCGCATCCGGTGAGACAGGAACCCCCCGGGCGGACAGGCCGCGGATTAAGCGGCCAGTGCTACCTCATGGTTGGCACTTGTGTTGTTTCCCGGCTTTTAACGAGGACTCCGGGGTACCTCGGCTCGCTTCCGCTACCTCAACTCTCATGGTCGATACCGTTTCACCCCCAAGATGGCTGCCCACCGGTTCCGACCGGAACCGATCAGCCAACAACAATTGTAGCCGCGAGTCGGTAGCAAACATACCCACCGTGACCAGCCGAATACGGGGTGTGGCGCCGATCAGAGTGCGGCGGGGAGCCATCCCAGTTACACTCGCTTGTTCAGGGGTCAGAGCATCGGCTGCGGCGTACGGCACCCGGGGTCTGCGGGGACGAAGATCGAACGGAAGGCGAAACGCTGGAGGGCGGGAACGATGACGACAGCCAGGGAGCTCAGGGCCTATTACGCAGCGGGCCTCTTCAACGAGGGTGAGCGCCAGTTCAACCTCAAGGTCAAGGCGATGCTCGACGAACTGGGATTCGTCACGTGGTTTCCTCAGGAAGACGCCGGTTTCATCGAGGACTACCTGGCCCAGGGGATGACTCTCGACGAGGCCCGCCACCACATCTTCGAGCAGAACCTCGAAGCCGTCCGTGCCGCCGACGTCTTGATCTTCAACCTGGATGGAAGGGTCCCCGACGAGGGTGCGTGCATCGAAGCCGGCGTTGCATTCGGTTGGGACAAGCGGCTCATCGGCCTCCAGACCGATTTCCGTGCCGTCGAACCGGGCGGCAACAACCTCATGATCGACGGCGTGCTCAAATATGAGATTGCCAAGAGCGTCGATCAGCTGCGGGAGATGCTCGCGGGGGACGGCGTCACGGTTGACTTGCGCGAAGAGGCACCGTCGATCGACATGCGGCCGCCGCAGAGCTATGTCGCGGTGACCGGACCGCTCGGTGCCGGCAAGACGACCCTGATGAGCATCATGGCGGAGCACGGCGGCTGGCAGACCCTCGAAGAGCCCAACGATGAGAACCCCTACCTGAACAACGTCTACTCTCGTCCGCAGGATCTGGCATTCAGGATGCAGGTCTACTACCTCGCCAAACGCGGCCAGCAACACCATTCGTTGAACGGAATGGACGGGCGCATCGTCCAGGAGCGCTGCATCCTCGACGACGGCGAGGTGTTCTTCCCGGCGTACCACGCCGCCGGCGCCTACGAAGAGAACGATATGAAGACGCTGACGGACATGTACCACGGTCTGCTGCCGGGCCTGGAGTTGCCCGATCGGATCGTCGCCGTCGACGCGCCCTTCGAGGTCTGCCTCGAGCGCATCGTTACCCGCGGTCGGGACGGAGAGCAACACCTCGATGAGAGGCTGGCACGAGCGATATACGACGGATATCAGCAATGGTGGGATAGCCTGCCGGACGTGATCTGGGTCGATTCGGGCGCACTCGACCTTGCGAGCAGCCCCACGGACCGGGCCAGCGCACTGCGCACCGTGCAC
>CAMYJM010000202.1 GCA_947258635.1 uncultured Acidimicrobiaceae bacterium | reverse complement strand
CCAACAGGAATGAGGGGCCTTGTCCGGCTGTGGGTCGACGAGGGCGTGGAGTGCGAGATTCGGCACGATGACGCCCTGGTCACGCTGCGGCCGGCCGGGCTGGCGCCGACCGAAGTCTCGATCGATCCGGCAGGGGTCAGTGCCTCCGAGCTGGTCACCCAGTTGGACGGAGCCGTCGCCGGCCTCCACGCAGCGCCCGTCGGTCCGGACGATCCGCAGTACGCGCTGCCATGGCCGGCGACCCTCGCCGACCCGGGCGACAGCGGTCCGCGGATTGACCACATCACGGGTCGCGACCGTTTCGTCGCCCTGCCGGATGACGAGGACGACGCCTATATCCTCCGCCACGCACCGCGGGCCGAGCACTCGATCGGCGTCGGTCTGCAGGGGGCTGCCTTTACCCGCATCGATGCGTACCCGGTCCTACCGATCGAAGCGACTGGCGACTTGGAAGGCACCGGCCTCGGCGCCGCCGCCGATCTCACAGTGCTGCTGGCGATGGCTGCCGTGCCGACGCTGAACGGCGGCGACGTGGAGGTCGATGACGGCCTCCCCGACCTGCCCGCCGACGAGAAGCGACTGGGGGAAGTTGCCGAGGTCTTCCGCAAATGGAATCTCGACGATCGCCGGATCAACGAGTGGCGGATGCTCGTCGGCGGCGGGGCGCGCACTGGTCGCTACCGCCATGGGGTGGATACCGATGTGGCGCGCCTGGCTACGGATGGCGAGCGACCCGGCGGCGAACACGGAGGCCGACCTCGCCATGCCCTACACGCCCGAGTACACCGCCGCCGACGGCACGACCACGCGGCCGACGAACGCCGAGTTGAGCCACGGCGTCCGCTATCTGCTGGAACTGAAAGGCTGAGCGATGGCTACCGATCCGGAGCTGCGCGGCGAAATCGATGCACGTGAGCCGAAAGAGGATCTGGCAGCGCGGGCTGCCTGGGGCGGGTTTCCGGATCTGCTTGCCGAGGTGGAGTCGCCCACTGGGTTCACATCCGGTGTTACCGGGCCGGGACTGGCGGCGCTCAATGCGGGTAACGACCGGTCCCCCCGCCCTGCCGCCGATTCGGCTTGGGCTCCGGCCAACGATCGGGGCAACTGGACGCTCACCGGGCCGAGGAACATCGGCGGTCGTGTCTCGACTTTGGCCGTCGCTCGATCCGATCCGCTGCGATGGTACGCCGGCTCGGCGTCCGGAGGGCCCTACCGGTCCGACGATGGCGGCAAGACGTGGTTCCCGCTATGGCACGACGAGACGTCGCTGGCCGTCGGCGCAATCGCGGTGTCGCCCCAAGACCGCGACAAGGTGTACGTGGCCACTGGCGAGAACGAGTCGAACGGGCTGGCGATTCGGGGTCACGGGATACTCGTCAGCACCAACGGAGGCGAGGACTGGCTGCCGCAGGCACCGGGAGCGGCGCCGCACCCACCCCACGAGCAAGGCTTTGACGCCATCGCGGTGGATCCCAACAACTCGGACCACTGCATCGCCGTGGGCAAGGACGGCATCTTCCACACCATCAACGGTGGGGGAGCCTGGAATCACGTCCAAAGCGGCACGTTCTTCTCGGACGTCGCCTTCCTCGACAGCCGCGTGTTCCTTGTTCGAGGTACCAGTGCCGCCGGGGAGGGGGCGATCTTCAGGATCGACAACGCGGTGAGCCTCACGACCGCGGCCGCGTTCGAAGCCGAGCTGGCGAATCCGTCGAATCAGAATCAGGTCGCCGGGCCGCTCGAACCCCACGAAGCTTGGCCGGGCCGGGGGAAGATCGCGGTGTTCCCGGGATCGCCGGGGCGGCTCTATGTTCGTTTCGTTGACACCCGCGGCCGCCACATCGGAGTCTGGCGCTGCACCAACCCGCGCGCCGCCAACGCGGCCGCGACGACGTGGCGGCGTCAGGAAGAGCACCACGACTGGGTCGAGGAAGACCAGGGCATGTACAACCTGGCGATCGCGGTCAATCCCGACGATCGCACCCAAGTCGCCACCGGGATGATACGTATCCACGCCTCCCACGATGGGGGCGTGGAGTGGTCGCGGGCGATGTACTGGGGCCTCCACGACGAGGGACTCCGCAGTCACCACGCCGACCAGCACCAGTTCACGGTTTCGGAGGGTCACCTGTGGGTGGGCAATGACGGCGGCATCTTCGAGAGCGAGAACTGGTCCTCGGGGACATCGGTCTTCTATCAGCGACCCGTTCCGGCGGACGCGGTCCGCTGGCGTCGCCGGGACATGGGTATAACTGCGGCGCAGATGTACGACCTCAACCAGAGCCCGCTGCTTCCCGGCCTGCAGGCGATGGGTATGCAGGACAACGCTTCGCACATGACCACCGGGGGAGCGACGTGGCGCCAGGTGGGCGGCGGCGACGGCAGTTTCATCCTTTTCGACTCGGATGATCCGTACCGCTACCTGGTGACGACGCAGAACGACATCGGCGCAGCCCAGTTTCCCGGCTACGAGGATCGGCACTTCCCTGAGGAACAACCAGCGGGCGTTCCAGTCACCGAGCGGGAGCTCGCGCAGGGGTTCCGGCCCCAAGACGGGCCGGCATTCGTGGCCGACTCCGATCGGCACCCGACCGACCCGAGCCGGGTACTCCTGGCGCGGCGAGGCCGGCTCTACGGCGGGCGAGCCGAGACCGGCGAGAACTGGCGAGTCGAACCCGTCGGCGGTGCAATCGAGCTGATCTACGAGCCGGGCATCGTCGATCGGGCCGAAGTGCGGATCGCCCCCACGGCGGGCGCCGTGCGGCTCGGGTTCGTTCCCGGAACGATCGTGCGCCGCGGTCGCTACGAGCCGCTGAGTGATCCTGCCCCGGGGCCTGCCGTCGTCCAGCTGCGGGGTCGGCTGTCAGGCCCGTTCGAGCTCGACGATGGCGACGCGCTGATCGTCGAGCTCGACGGAACCGAGCACCGCGCCACCTTCACTGCCTCGGCCGTAGGAGATATCGAAGCGGTGACCGTTGCCGAGGTCGTCCGGGTGCTGACCGCCGCCCTTCCCGACAGGGTCAGCGTTCTGCCCGCCTTCTGGTACCAGGGCACGGCCGTCGAGCTGGTAACCAGGGACCTCGGCGCCGGCCAGACGATCACGCTGGATGGCCCCGCAGTCACTACGTTCCACGGCGATGGGTTGTCGGCATTGGGTATCAATGCGGGTACCTACAACGGCGCCGATGGCCTGCCGGCTTCGCTGACGCTCGGCTTCTCGGGTTTCGGCCACGCCTCGGCGCGGTTGAGCCGCGATCTCTCGGGGGTCGACCGGCTCGATGTCAGCATCAACGGAGGCTCGGCGCGCTCCGTCGATCTCACGGGGTTGCCGGATCGGAGCAACGTGGCTCCCGGTGAATTGGCCGCCTTGCTGCGCACCGCGCTGGCCGGCGACGACGTCGACGTCGTGGAGGCGACCGTGACGAAGTGGATTCGGATCACGGCCCACGACGGCAACAGCATCTTGGCGGCTGGGTCGGCCGCAGGCCGGCTCGGCCTCGCTCCGGTCGAGCAGGAGAGCCTGGACATCTACGGACGAAGCCATGCGGAGCTGAACGGCGAGCACCACGTGCGCAATCGCAACAGCTTCAATCTCGAGCCGCCGGACGCCACCCCGCTCGAACTGAGCCTGTCCGACGGCTCGAGCACGGCGGGACCGATCCAGATCACCGCCGCGTCCGTCGGCAATCTACGCAGTGTCACCGTGGAGGAGCTATACCGCGTGGTGGCCGGCCTGCTGGACGGCTCTGGCGTCAATGCCGACGCCCAGCTCGAGACACGCGTGCTGGCGGCGCCTCCCACCGAGGTCGTGTTGTCCGATGCCCGGCCGGGCGAGGCCTGGGTCGGCACCGGGGACGGCCGGGTGTTCCGCAGCGAAGACGGTGTCGACTGGACCGACGTCGGCTCGCCGGACTTCCGGCTGGGCAGCTCACCGATCGAAGCGATCGCTCTCCACCCGACCAATCCGGAAGTCGCGTTCGTCGGGATCCTCTCCGAGCAATCGACTGGACACCTCGGGACGCTCTACAAGACCACGACGGGCGGCGACACGTGGGAACGCATCGACGACGTCAAGGTCGATTCCAAGTTCGTCGGCGTCCACGCGATCGAGATCGATCCGAAGGATCCCGACGAGGTTTTTGTCGCCACCAGCGGCGGGCTCTTTCGATCCTCCGACGGCGGGGACGCGTGGCGGCGATTCAATGAAGGCCTGCCCAATGTTCCGATCACAGATCTTGCATTCGAACCGATGACCGGCCGGCTCCGCGCCGGAGCGTGGGGTCGGGGGTCGTATGTCAGAACGGTGCGCGACGTCACTCCCAACGACGTCGAGCTCTTCATTCGGGCGAGCGAGTCTGATGACGGCGGTGGCCGGCCCGCGCCGGCGCTTGCGAGCCTCTTCGCGGGAGATCCGGCGCCGACGCGCCATGCCAGTCCCGACATCAAGTTCGTTGACGCCCTCCCGGCAGAATTGATCGGCCGCCGCATCGATGGCGTCGAGTTCGATCTCGACCTGGTCAACGACCCGGTGATTCCCGGCGGATCCGGTATCCTGCTCGTACAAATCCACAACACGGCCGCATTGCCTGCCACCGGCCTCAGAATCGTTGCCCTCCATGCGCCCGCAGACATCAGTACGCCCCCGTTGCCGAGCGACTTCTGGACGTCGTTCCGGGCCGGCGGTCTCGCCGGTCAGGTTGGGTCTTGGTCGGTCCTCGCCGACCACGCCGTCGCCGACCCGATGCCGGCGAACGCTCCGTTGGTCGAACCGCTTCCCGTCGCCTGGCCGGCAGACCTCCCGGGACCGGCGGTAGGGCTGCTCGTGCTCGTCGAAGCGACGGACGATCAGATCGACGACGGGGCGCTTGCCGTCGAAGGGCTGCTCAGCACCGAACGCCGCGCCGCCTACCGGCAGTTCCCCGTCGTGACGGAGGACGCCTCACGGACACTGGTGATGCGGACCAGCGGCCGTGAGTTCGAGGTCGCCGAACCGGACTCGGGGGTAGGGGCCGACGCCTCGGCAGCCCACGACATCGCCGCCGCCATGGTAGGCGGCACGACAGGTCTCGGCGATGACGTCTCCGCCGCCGGCCCGGCCGGCGCGACGATTGCGCTGCCGGCGACTGGGGCCCTGTCGGTGTTCGAGGAGCCGGTAGTCGTCGCCATCGACTTCAACAATTCCAACGGCGACTTTGCCGATATCCATCAGGGGACACCGTTCGAGGTCGCCGACTACGTCGAGGCCCGGTTGCTCGCAATCGGGGCTCAGGCGAGCATCTTTCCATACCCCGTGGGTTTGCGGCTCCGCGGGCTCGGGGGAGCCACCATCTCGCCGACGGGAGGCCGGGCCCGGGGGGCCCTCGGCTGGTCCGCCGGCCACGAACCAGTTCTCGAAGCCGTCAACGGGGATGGTTTCGACCTCTCCGGGTCCGGCAACCCCCGCCTTCGGCTGGAGATCACGGGGCAGTCTTCACACAACATCAACATCGAGTTCGACCGTAACCATTTCAGCTCATTGGCTCGGGCCGGGAGCCGGAGGCTGGCAATCCTGATCAACCGTGCCTTGGCGCGTCGGCAGCTGGACGGGCTGGCTCGGGCCGAAGTGATCTACGGCATCGCCGTCTTCGCCGATTTCGACGGCACCGTCACCGCCGCCGGCGCGGCGGCCACCGAACTCGGGTTGCCGATCGATCCCTTCGGTGGGAGCGTGGTCGCCCCGGGCCTGGTCGACCTCGACGGAAAGTCGATGACCCTTACGGTCCGCAACGGCGTCAACGTTCGGTTTGATCGTTATCCGCATCTGCTGCCGGATCCGGCGGCCGCCACCCCTGCCCAGGTGAGGCGCGTCCTCAACGAGCATCTGGCTGTGGCCAACATGCCCGTGCGGGCGATCGTCGGCCGGTCCGACCTGGTTGCCAATGCCCTCGCCACCAGTCGGCAGGCCCCGGCGGTACCCGCCGACCCAATATTCGAGTACCACGGGGGATTCCTCGCGGCCCGTCTGGAGGGCGGCGAGGAGAACCACATCTACCTGCAGGTCGCCAATCGAGGCAACCTCGAGGCGGTCGATGCTGCAGCCAAACTGCATCTGCTCGATATGGGGGCAACCCCGGTCGGGCGCACCGAAGTCGACGACGAGACTGTGACCGTCGCCGCCCAGGGCGTCGAGTACGTGCACTTTCGTTTCGATGCGCCGGACGACACGGCAGCAGT
>CAMYJM010000201.1 GCA_947258635.1 uncultured Acidimicrobiaceae bacterium | reverse complement strand
GCGATCGTGGCGTCGTCGAGGTGCTTGCGCCAGTTGAAGGAAGGCGAGCAGTTGTAGGCGAGCATCTTGCCCGGATGCTCGGCGTGGATCGCATCGGCGAACGCGGCTGCCTCGTCCAGGTCGGGAGTGCTCGTCTCGCACCAGATGAGATCACAGTATGGGGCGTACGCCAGGCCGCGAGCGACGGCTGATTCCATCCCGTTGGTGACGTTGTAGAAGCCCTCCGCGGTGCGCTCACCGGTGACGAAGCGGCGATCGCGCTCATCGACGTCCGTTGTCAGCAGCGTCGCCGCCAGCGAGTCGGTGCGGGCGACCACGAGGGTCGGCACACCCATGACATCTGCCGCCAGCCGGGCGGCGGTGAGCGTCCTGATGTGTTGGGAGGTCGGTACGAGCACCTTGCCGCCCATGTGCCCGCACTTCTTCTCGGAGGCGAGCTGGTCCTCGAAGTGGACCCCGGCGGCGCCGGCCGCGATGAAGCTCTTGGTCAGCTCAAAGGCATTGAGGGCTCCGCCAAAGCCGGCTTCGGCGTCGGCGACGATTGGGACCATCCAATGGCGTGGTGGGGCTCCCTCGCTGAACTCGATCTGATCGCCGCGCTGCAAAGCGTTGTTGATGCGGCGCACCAGAGAGGGGGCCGAGTTGACCGGGTAGAGCGACTGGTCGGGGTACACCTGCTCGGCAAGATTGGCGTCCCCGGCCACCTGCCAGCCCGACAGGTAGATGGCCTCGAGGCCGGCCTTGACCATCTGCACCGCCTGGCCTCCGGTCATGGCGCCGAGGGATCGGACCCGATCTCTCGTTCCGAGGAGTTGCCAGAGGCGCTCGGCGCCCCGCCTCGCCAGGGTTTGTTCTACGACGAAGGAGCCCTGCAGCCGCACAACGTCCTCAGCGCTGTAGTTGCGAGTGATACCGTTCCACCGCGGATTGGTGTCCCAATCGGCCTGGATGGCGGCGACTCGTTCTTGCCTGGTTGGTTCCTGTGTCATGGTTTCTCCCTAACGGCGTTTTCTCACTCGGCGCGTGGCTTTCATTTACCGGGTCGGTTCTCCCTCGACCTTCGATCCTCCGCCGGGCAGGATCTCATATCCGGGAAGGGTCAAGAATTCTGCAAAGTCGTCGCTCAGGGCGACCTTGTCGAAGAGGGTGCGGGCCATTTCGAAGTGGCCGGCCGCGAAGGCTTCCTCGCCGAGCTCGTTGCGGAGCCGCTCCGTCTCTTCATCGGCAATCTCGTTCACGAGGTTGCGGTCCACTTTGTGGCCGCTCGCCGTGGTGGCTCCGAGGTGGACCCACTGCCAGATCTGGGAGCGGCAGATCTCGGCCGTGGCGGCGTCCTCCATCAGGTTGTAGATGGCGGCGGCGCCGTTGCCGCCGAGCCAAGCGGCCAGGTACTGGATTCCGACGTCGACGTTCTGGCGAACCCCGGCCTCGGTGATAGCGGCGTCCGCCACGGTGACGTCGAGGAGGTCGACAGCGCTGACTGCGACATCGTCGCGCTGCCGGTCGATTTGGTTGGGGGCGTCCCCGAGGATGTCGGTGAAAACCTCGAGGGCCAGGGGCACGAGGTCGGGATGGGCCACCCAAGTGCCGTCGTGGCCGATCTGGGCCTCCCGCTCCTTGTCGGCGCGCACTTTGGCCAGGGCGTTCTCGGTGACCTCGGGGTCGCGCCGGTTCGGGATGAACGCAGCCATGCCGCCCATCCCGTGAGCGCCGCGGCGATGGCAGGTCTTCACCAGTAGCGAGGTGTACGCCGCCATGAAGGGCACCGTCATCGTCACCGCCGCCCGGTCGGGAAGCACCATGTCGGGGTGGTTGCGGAACTTCTTGATGATCGAGAAGATGTAGTCCCAGCGCCCGGCGTTGAGCCCGGCGCTGTGGTCGCGTAGCTCGTAGAGGATCTCGTCCATCTCGAACGCCGCCAGGATCGTTTCGATCAGCACCGTGGCCTTGATCGTCCCGATCGGGAGGTTCAACTGTTCCTGGGCGAACACGAAGACATCGTTCCACAGCCGCGCCTCGAGGTGGCTCTCGAGTTTGGGCAGGTAGAAGTACGGGCCGGATCCCCGCTGGACGAGCTCGGCAGCGTTGTGGAAGAAATACAGCCCAAAATCGAGAAGCGAGGCCGAGACGGGCTCCCCGTCGACTTCGAGGTTGCGATCGATGAGATGCCACCCCCGCGGCCGCACCATGAGGGTGGCCGGCGACTCGCCAAGCCGATACTCCTTGCCGTCGTCGGTCGCGAAGTCGATCTGACGGCGCACTGCGTCGTAGAGGTTTGCCTGGCCCTCAATGACGTTGGACCAGGTGGGGGAGGAGGCATCCTCGAAGTCGGCCATGAACACGCGGGCGCCGCTGTTGAGGGCGTTGACGATCATCTTGCGATCAACCGGTCCTGTGATCTCGACCTTGCGGTCCGCCAGGTCCCTTGGAGCCGGCCGTACCGACCAATCGCCGCTGCGGATGTCGGCGGTCTCCTCGAGGAAGTCGGGCATCTGCCCGGCATCGATAGCCGTCTGCCGCACCTGGCGGCGGTGGAGCAGCTCCTGGCGGGTGTGATTGAAACGGCGTTGCAGCTCGCTGATGAACTCGAGCGCTTCACTCGTCAGAATCAGGTTCACCGCCTCTTGCCCAGCAGCCGTGGCGAACATTGGTTGATTGGGTGTCACGTCGTCACCTTTCTGCGGGATCGTCACGGGTGCACGTAGCGTCGAGGATGACGACCCGCCATGCAAGCACGCTTGCCGCTAAGAACCGACGATCTTATGCTGAGGCGCTGAGATGGAGATGTTTGTATGTCATCTGGCGGCGTAGATCCGCTGGTCTTGGGCCAGCGGATCAAACACTTCCGCCGCGTGCGGGGCTACACGCTGGATCAACTCGGCGACCGCGTGGGGCGGCCGGCCCCGTATCTGTCGCTCGTGGAGAATGGCAAGCGGGAGCCCCGGATCGGGTTGATCAATGACTTGGCGAGCGCCCTCGAGGTCTCCGCCGTGGATTTGCTCACCCCCGAGGCGCCCAGTCGCCGCGCCGATCTGGAAGTCCGCCTCGAGCGAGCCCAGGAGCACCCTCTCTACTCGGCCCTGGGACTGGCCCACCTCAAGCCGTCGGTCAAGCTGCCGGATGTGGCTCTCGAACACATCCTGGCGCTCTTCGACGAGCTCAAGGGCTCCCCGGCGCGCACCCTGTTGACACGTGAGGAGGCTCGGATCGCCAACTCTGAGCTGCGGGCGGACATGCGCCATCGCAACAACTACTTCGGTGACATCGAGAAGGTGGCGGCCCAAGCCCTCGATGCCATCGACTACTCGGGAGCCGGCTCACTCACCGAGCGCGACATCCAGAACCTCGCCGGCCACTTCGGGTTCGGCCTCGTCCGGGTTCAGGACGTCCCCCCGGCGGTTCGTTCGGTTGCGGATCTGCGCAACCGGCTGGTGTACGTCCCGCAGCGGGATCTCCTCTCGACGAGGGGGGCCCGGTCGGTGGTTCTGCAGACGGTGGGTCGGTTTGCGCTCGGGCACTCCGATCCCGTCACGTTCGCGGAGTTCCTCCGCCAGCAGGTCGAAGCCAACTACTTCGCCGGTGCGGTTCTGGTGCCCGAGGCTGTGGCGGTTGATTTCCTGGCCGCCGCCAAAGCCGAGCGCGATCTGGCGATCGAGGACCTGCGCGACGCGTTCTACGTCTCGTACGAGATGGCGGCGCACCGGTTCACCAACCTGGCGACCGAGCACCTCGGCCTCCGGGTGCACTTCATTCGCTCCGATGAGCTGGGGACCACATGGAAGGCATACGAGAACAACGGGCTCCCGCTCGCCAAGAACTCGGTGGGAGCCATCGAAGGGCAGCGCACATGCCGCCAGTGGGGCGCCCGGCAGGCGTTTCATTCCGAGGACAAGTTCTCGATGCACTACCAGTACACCGACACGCCGGCCGGGAGCTACTGGTGCGGGACCCACATCGACGCCGAACGGATGGCGGCCATAACCGTGGGCGCCCGGTTCGATGACGCCCAGTACTTCCGGGGGCGGGACACCGATCGGCACGCGGTATCTGGCTGTCCCGATGGAGAGTGTTGTCAATGGCCTCCGGCGGCTCTCGCCGAACGATGGCAGGGCCGGGCGTGGCCTTCGGTACGGCCGAACAGCCACCTGCTGGCGGCAATGCCGATCGAGACCATCCCCGGCGTCGACATGGTCGAAGTGTTCGAGTTCTTGGAGCGGCATACACCGGATAAGTCGCTGTGAGCTGATAAGTTCCGGGCTATGACTTGGACGACTTCCGAAAGCGACCACGACGCGCTCACTGAGATACTGATTGCTGTGGATATCCCGTTGCTCGGTGATGAGCGGCGCAAGAACTGGGCCAAGGTCGTCCATAACGTCGACGGGCAGAAGGCGTCCGGGTGGGCGTTCGAGGGCGACTTCATCGCAGTCGGTGGCATCCAGGACATCCCCGTAGGCGCCGTGATCCTCGTCTACGGTGAGCGAGGCTCCCGCACCAACCCGCAATCGCTGGCGGCCGTCTACGTCGCCAACGCCGACGGCACTCTCACCAAACACGACGAAGCGAGCGGACGGGCCTGGGCGCGCACCCTGCGCGATGGGGTGCAGGAGCTGCTCGGCACCGAGCGGCGGGGCGTCGAGCAAATGGAGTGGCGGCCCGAGCTGATGCTGTATCGCGACGATGCGCTGCTCCACGAAGTTGAACGCCGCGGGCTCCTGGCAGAGAACCGCGACTAGTGGTGACGTCGGCGGCAGCTTGAGGACTGTCAGGCTGCGCCCCGTGCCGCTTCCGGCCCTGGAGCGAGCCCGGGCGCGGCTGGCCGGCGAGGACCACAGCTATCAACCGGGCATCCTGTCGGCGCCGGCCCCGTTGGGGATGAGCAACGATCGGCTCGACGTGATCGTGGGTGGCGGCGAGCCTGCCTGGGAGAGGGCGCGCCGGGCCATCGACGAGTGGCGCCCGTTCGACTTGGGCTGGGCCGAAATCGTCACCGGGGGCCTTCCACCGCATCCGGGTCAAGACGTCATCGTCCAGGCGCGGATTCTCGGCGTGCGGTTCACCGTGGCGAGCCGCGTCCTTGCCGTCCATGATCAGGACGATCTCGAGAGCGCCAGGTACGGCTTCACGTACGGAACCCTGCGGAGCCACGTCGAACGCGGCGAGGAGCTCTTCGAGGTGTGGCGCGATCACGCGACCGGGGAGGTCGGTTACCGCATCCACGCCATGGCGGCCCCGGGCCGTTGGTACGCAGCCGTGGGACGGGCCGTGGTCGATCACTATCGAGCGCGATTCCGCGGCGACAGCGCAGTCGCGATGGAACGGGCAGTCCGCTCTGGCGGCTGACTCCGTGTCAGGTCCAGTCCCGGGCGATATCGAACTCTGTGGTACGAGCAAATAACTCGCCATCGGGTTCAGAAGCCCGGACCATGTTGACCACGTGCCACCGGTCCCCGGTGGCCCACATTTCGGACGTGGCAGTGATCGCGTCGCGGATGGTGAACGAGTCGGTGGAGGTGATTGACGCCACGACCCTTCCGGGCACCTCGAACCGGCCCGATTCATCGAAGTCGGTGATCGTCGTCCAGCCATCGGTGGTTGCGACCCGGCGGCTGCGGGCAGGAGGACTACGCCATACGAGATCCGTCGGGGCGTGCTCGGCGGGCCCGTACGGTGTCGCCTCGGTTTCGTCAGGCCGACGGCGTACCAGCAGATTTAGGTAGCTCGACTCGCCGAGCTGAACGGTGAGCGGCGCCGTGTCGGGAAGCGGCCACACCAGGGGCCAATAGGTTGTCGAGATGGTCAGGCGCCCGTGATGGCCGGGCTCGATACGATGGGCCGCCGCATCCATGACGACCGTCACGTCCGTCGGCTCGCCGGGGACCAGCGCCTCAGGATGCTCGTGGCTCGTGCGATGGCTCAGGTTGAGGACACCCTTGGTGACCAGCAATGCCCGCCCATCCGGGGCCACGTCACTCAGCTGGGCGGCGACGATCCCGACTTGCGACCCCGCGACGATCCGCAGGTGAACCTTGGGGAACCCCGCGATGTCGGTGGCTTCTTCAATGGGCTCGGAGTCGAAGGATGCGGCGCCGGCCGCTTCGTGTTGTTGATCCCCGGGGAGATCGCCCTCGCCTCCATATCCCCACCAGCGGCCGCCGTGGATGCCGTGGGTTTGGCCGCTGTCGACGGAGATCCCGGCCGCAGCGGGCGGCGCCGTCGCCAGGCCGATGGGGGTTGGCCACAAGCGCTCCTCGGCGGCGTGCTCCGGTGGCGGGGGCCAACTCGGCTCGGTGATCCACCTGCCGGGCCGGCTGGTGTGCCGAATGCCGGGATCGACCCAGTCCTGGACCCAGATGCGAACCGGTTCTTCGTCGGGAATCCCGGTGTCGAGGCCTCGCAGCCACTGATCCCACCACCGCAGCGCTTCCTGGAGAAACCCGATATTGGGACCGGGAACGCCCATCTCGGGAAAGTTGTGTGACCACGGCCCGAGCAGCGCCTTGGCTTGGGGTCCCATCCCCGCTGCCAGGCGCAGCACGGTGTCGGAGTAGCCGTCGGCCAATCCACCGATGATGTATACGGGGCACTTGATGGTGGCGAGGTCCTCTCTGATCGAGCCGTGTTTCCAATAGTCGTCGCGGCGCTGGTGGCGCAGCCACGATTCGATGAAGCGGGGCGTGTTCTCGAGCCGGTCGAGCCACTGGTCGCGCCATCCTTCGCCGGCAATTGCCGGCGTCGGGGGGATTGCATTGCGGACGAGCATCGTGGCGGCCCACGGCAGCATCTCGCACGCCAGCAGAGTGCCGCCGTGATAGTGGACATCGGTGGCGTAGCGATCGTCCGTGGCGGCGACGGCGATGACGGCTTTGAGAGCCGGCGGGGCCAGCGCTGCGATCTGGAGGCTGTTGAAGCCGCCCCACGAGATGCCGAACATCCCGACGTTGCCATCGCACCAGTCCCGGCGTGCCAGCCACTCGATGACGGCTATCCCGTCGTCGAGCTCCGACTGCAGGTACTCGTCTTCGAGGATTCCTTCCGAGTCACCGGTACCCCGGATATCGACCCGGGCGGTGGCGTAGCCGTGGCCGGCGAAGTACGCGTGCTGGGCGGAGTCGCGTTCGTATGTGAAGTCGTCCTTCCGATACGGCAGGTATTCGAGCAACACGGGGACAGGGTCGGCGGTGCGGGGCAGCCAGAGCTTGGCAGACAGGCGCACGCCGTCCTTCATTCTGAGCCATGTGTGATCGACGATGTCGACTTCGTAGGGGAGATCCTCGCCAACTGCCATGGGAGTATTGTTGCGCACCCTCCGGCCGACTTCTTACTCTCCCGGCAGACAAGCTGAGGGCGGGATGACGACGACCATCAAGAACGACCGGCGGACGATCCTCGGTTGGGCAATGTACGACTGGGCCAATTCGGCCTACATCACGACCGCCGGGGCGATAGTCGCCGCGTTCTTCACCGGCACGATCGTGCCCGAGGTCGTGGACGAGAAGACCGGCGAGCTGGTTTCGCGCTACTGGGGCATGTCGGGAGAGACGCTGTGGGCGGCGGTCGTGTCGATCGGGGCGTTGGTCCTATTCCTGGGGATGCCGGTGCTCGGCGCCGTCGCCGACTACACGTCGGCCAAGCGTCGCTTTCTCAGGTTCTTTGCGATGGTTGGAGCGTTCGTCACGATCGCGGTGCCATTTGCCCCCGAT
>CAMYJM010000200.1 GCA_947258635.1 uncultured Acidimicrobiaceae bacterium | reverse complement strand
TCACGGCGCTGTTCGTCGAGCCCAACCCGATGCCGGTGAAAGCGGCCATGTCACGGGTGTGGGGCGAGGTCGGGGAGCCCCGGCTGCCGCTGGTGGCCGCCTCCGACGAGACGGCAACCATGGTCATCGAGGCGCTGGAGGCCGCATCCGCGCTCTAGAGCTCCGACCTGGGAGAGTGTCATGACAGTATCAATCGGGTTCCTCGGCGGCCTCGGCGAGATCGGCCGCAACTGCGCCGTGCTCGAGATCGGGGGGCGTTTGGCGCTCCTCGACTGCGGGTTGATGTTCCCCGACGAGGACATGCTCGGCGTCGATCTGGTGCTCCCCGACTTCACGTCGATCCTCGATCGGCCCGATGATCTCGAATGTGTCGTGCTCACCCACGGCCACGAAGACCACATCGGCTCGCTGGGATACCTGCTGCGGGAGGTCAACGTGCCCGTCTACGGCACGCCGTTGAGCGTCGAGCTGGCTCGCAGCCGTCTCGAGGAGCTCGGCGTGGCGCCGCAGCTGCGTCCCGTCGAGAAGCGGGAGTGGGTCGAAGCCGGCCCCTTCAAGTTCGCCCTCGTCGGGGTGGCCCACTCCGTGCCTCAGGCCACCGGGGTCGTCTTCGACACGCCGGAAGGGCTCATCATGCACTCCGGCGACTTCAAGCTCGATCCGACGCCGATCGACGGCTTGCCGACCGACTTGGCGACGTTCGCCGGATTCGGGCGCCAGGGGGTGCGCCTGTTGCTCGCCGACAGCACCAATGCCGAACGCCCCGGCTTCGTGGCGTCGGAGGCGACGGTCGGTCCCAAGCTCAATCAGATCGTCGCCGGTGCCACCGGCCGGGTGATCATCGCTTGTTTCGCCAGCCACATTCACCGCGTCCAGCAAGCCGTCGACGCGGTTCTCGCCGACGATCGCCACTTCGCGCTCCTGGGGCGGTCGATGCTGCGCAACGTCGAGGTGGCGACCGGGCTCGGTCTGCTCGCGGTGCCCGAAGCGCGGGTCAAGACCGTCGATGAGTTGCTCGAGATGAATCCGGGCAAAACCGCAGTCATCTGCACCGGGAGCCAGGGGGAGCCCTTCGCCGCCTTGTCGCTGATGGCGGCCGGGGAACACCGTTCGATCACTCTCGAAGCCGGCGACACGGTGATCCTGTCGGCGACGCCGATTCCCGGCAATGAGACGAAGGTGTCACGTGTGATCAACAACCTGCTGCGCCAGGGTGTCGCCGTCTTCCACGGCCGCAATGCTCCGGTCCACGTGTCGGGCCACGCCGCCCAAGAGGAGCTGAAGACGTTCTACAACGTCATCGCTCCGCAATCGCTGATCCCGGTGCACGGCGAGTATCGGCATCTCGTCGCCAACGCCGCAGTCGCTCGCGAAGTCGGTATCGCGGACGTTCACGTCTGCGAAGACGGGGACCGGGTGGTTCTCGACAACGGCAAGCTCACGGTTGAGCGCGGGGCGCTTCCGGCCGGCCTCGTCTATCTCGACGGATCCGGCATCGGCGACGTCGAAGACGTGTTGCGCGACCGCCGCCACCTGGCCGACGACGGCGTCATGATCGTGACCGTGGGGGTCGACATGCACAGCGGGAAGATCCTGATCGGGCCCGACGTCGACAGCCACGGCGTCACCGGAGACTCCGACGAGATCCACAAGCTGGTGGCCGACCGCATCACCCAGGCGATCGGCGAGCTCGAGCTGCCGACCGACCTCGACACGGTCCGCCGTAAGGTTCGCAGCGCCACCGGCCGCAAGATCAAACAAGAATTGCGCCGCCGCCCCGTGGTCTACCCGGTAGTGATCGAGGTGTAGCGGACGTCTCCGCCTCCGCCGGTTCTCACCCGCTCCGCGGTTCGTCGAGGAGGCCGTGGCGGGAAGCCCAGACGATCGCTTCGGTGCGGTTGGCGACACCGATTCGGGTATATAGCTCGCTGAGCAGGCGAAACATCTCTCGTTCCGAGAACCCGGCCTCGGCGGCCAGCCGGCTCACCGTCGCCCCGGCGGCGAGGCGCCGAATGCGGCCGACCGCAACGTCGTCGATGGAGAGCGCTTCCCCGAAGCCGGCGGCGACCCGGGTGGCGAGGGCCCGCATGATCGACGGCGAGGCGGATGCCCGCCCGGCCATGGCGTGCTCGAGCGTCGCCAGGAGCAGCTCGATGGGGTCGTCGGCCGCGATGGCGGAGATGGCGCCGGCCCGAACGACGGCGGCGAACTCGGCCACCCCCAGGTCCGGGGTGATGACTATCACCGGGATGTGCGGGTATTCCTCGGCGAATCCTGCGATCGGCGGAACCTCGGCGGCTGCGGACACGTGAAGGAACAGGGCCTTGCCGCTCCTCCCGGGCTGCCACTCGCCGAGGTCGGGGTGCTCCCGCGCCTGGTAGCCGGCGTCGGCGAGCACCGCGGTCACGCCCCGCCTCCACATGGGAGTACCGCCGACGACGCCGATACGTTGCTCTGCCACGAACTCGATCCTAGAGCCCTGACCAATGCTGGCAGGGTACTGCCGGGCCTCCGCGGCCGGCCGCCAGAATCTCGTCGGCGGTCTTGCCCGACCTGTCATGGACGTCCGCGCGCACGTGACGGATGCTGTGACCACGAGGCGACGAAAGCAGTCGCCGCAATGGGAGGAGAATTCCCGGATGGAAAAAGCAACGGAGACCCAGGGTCGCGTATCCAAGAGCATCAACTCGGTGCTGTCTGGAACCGGCAGCATCGTCAAGGGCGTTGCGGACGTAGCTCGTGACAGCGTTGTGACGGCTCTCCAAGCTGTTGGCGATGCCGGAGGCGCCGTGCTCGATGTGGCCGGCAACGTCGCCGGTGGTGCGTTCAATGCCGTCAACGAGGCCGGCACCGGCCTGGTCCGTACGGCCAAGGGCCTCGTCGTGGGTCTCGTCGAAGGAGTCGGCGAGGTGGCTACGGTCACCGTTGGGACCGTTTCCGACATCGTACGTGCCGCGTTGAAGGGCACCGGCGGAGTCGGCGCCGATGTCACGAAGACGGCGGCCGGGATCGCCGAAGGCGTCATAGTCGCAACCAAGACGACTGGTCTGAGCCTCGCCGATGGTGCGGTCCAGCTGGGTCGCTCAGTGGTCGGCGGCGTCAAGGACGTCGGTGGCGACGTCATCGGAGCCGCCCGGAGCACGGTGTCGGGGGCGATGTCCGGTGCAGCCGAGATCGGCGGCGACGCCCTCGAGGCTGTGAAGAACACGGCGAAGGGGCTCGTCGAGGGCGCCGGTGAGGTTGGCGGCAGTGTCGCCGACGTCACCACCGGAGCCATCTCGGGTGCCATTGCCGGCGCCAAGAAGATCGGCGTCAGCGCCGGCGATGCTGCCGCCGCGGCGGCGTCGGGAGCTCTGGAAGCGGCTGAGCAGATCGGCGAGTCCGCGGTTCATGCCGTGCGCGACGTGGCCGCCAGCGGCGTCGACGGCGTCAAGGGCATCCTCAAGGGCGAGCAAGACACTCCCTCGAGCTGACCCTGCCGACCTTGACAGGAGCATTCCCGCGGTCCCACCGACCGCGGGGATTGCCCGCGTCCGGGGTATGCGTCTTCGCGGGCGGCAGTTGGGGCAAGTTTCGCGGGTCCGAGACGGTGCCCGCCCCACGCGGCGGGCGATCGGCGAGGAGATCGTCCTCGCGAAATCCGTCCTTGGCCCGCGAAAACCGTTGCTATACAAAGGATCGCGCGGTGCGCGCGCGAATTCGCGCGGAGGGTCATTTGCGCCCGGGGCCGCGTCCGGTATCGTTTGGGTCCCATGCCAACACGGAGCAAAGCCCGTGGGGCTACGGGGCGGAGTAGGGCCAGCAAGAAAAAGAGCCGTGCCGGCACCGGATTCCTCAGTGCGCTGCGGGGAATGAGGCAAAGGCTGCGGGAGCGGATGGGTCGCCAGACGGACGACGTCTGGGGTCTCGTCCTCATCGTTGTCGCGATTCTGGTTCTCTTGGCCTTCTTCGAGTTGGCCGGTCCGGTTGGGCACGGCACCGCCAAGGCTCTCTTCTTCCTCTGCGGCACCTGGGCAGTCTTGGTCCCTATCGTCCTCGCAGTAATCGGCGGCGCTCTCCTCGGGCCGATGCCGCGGCCGGACTACACCAAGCTCGCCATGGGGCTGGTCGTGGTCTTCGTCGGCTCGCTGGCGATGTACCACCTCATGACGGGAACGGTTTCCCTGGCGGAATCGCTCACCTCGGTGACGACCCGGGGTGGAGTCGTCGGCTCGCTGATCGCCTTCCCGATGCGCCGTCTCATCGGCTTCTGGGGAGCCTTCCTCGTATTGTTCGCCATCGTCACGATGGGCTCGCTGCTGGTGACGCGGGCCACCATGCGCGACGTTGCCGCCTCGATCATGAACCCCAAGAAACCCAAGCCGAAACAACCCGTCCACCCGGTGCCGGTTCCGCCGGCCAACGGCAAGTTCAACCTGCCACCGGTGGAACTGTTGCGCACCAGCGAAGGGGCGGGTCACAACCGGCGTTCGCTCGAAGAAGCGGCCGTGGAGCTGGAGCGGACGCTGCACCAGCACGGCGTCGACGCCCGCCTCACCCGTATCGTGCCCGGGCCCACCGTTACCCGCTTCGAGATCGAGCTGGCTCCGGGCGTCAAGGTGTCGCGCGTTACCGGCCTCGCCAACGACATCGCCTATGCGATGGCGTCGGCCGACGTGCGGATCCTGGCGCCGATCCCCGGCAAGAGCGCCATCGGGATCGAGGTACCCAACCGCAGCCGCCACCTGGTGACCCTGGGCGACGTACTCAGCAGCCCCGAGGCACAGGCCAGTCGGGACCCGCTGCGCGTTGGGCTCGGCAAGGACATCTCCGGCCACAACCGCCTCCTCAAACTCGACGAGCTGCCCCATTTGCTCATCGCCGGCGCCACCGGGGCCGGCAAGTCGTCCTGCATCAACTCGCTCGTCACGTCGATCTTGATGCGGGCTACGCCCGATGAGGTCAAGCTGATCCTCGTCGACCCCAAGCGGGTCGAGCTCGGACAGTACAACGGCGTTCCGCACCTGCTCACGCGGGTGATCACCAACCCGAAGAAGGCGGCAGACGCGCTGCAGTGGGCGGTGGCGGAGATGGACCGCCGCTACGAGCTGGTCGCCGACGCCGGGGTACGCGACATCGTCAGCTACCGCGAGAAGCACGACGCCGGCGGCCTCGACGCGGACGCCTTCGATCGGTTCCCGTACATCGTCATCATCGTCGACGAGTTGAACGACCTCATGATGGTCGCCGGTCGCACGGTCGAAGACTCGATCGTCCGGATCGCCCAGATGGCCCGCGCCGTCGGGCTGCACCTCGTGCTGGCGACGCAGCGCCCGTCGGTCAACGTCATCACCGGCGTCATCAAGGCCAACGTTCCCTCCCGGCTCGCCTTCTCCGTCGCCTCCCAGACCGACTCCCGGGTGATTCTCGATGCTTCGGGCGCCGAGAAGCTCGTCGGCCTGGGCGACATGCTCGTCGTGACGGCGCGCGAGCCCAAGCCCGAGCGAATCCAGGGAGCCTTCGTCTCGGAGGCCGAGGTCCACGCCGTTGTCGATTGGGTCCGCCAGCAACGGGCGGCGCAATACCGTGACAAGGAGGTCTTCGAGGTCGCCGTGCAGAAGCAGGAGGCCGAGGACGAGTTCGACGGCGAGGACCCGGAGATCATGAACGCGGCAATCGATCTGGTGGTGCGCAGTCAACTCGGGTCCACCTCCATGCTGCAGCGGAAGCTGCGCATCGGCTTCGCCCGGGCCGGCCGGGTGATGGACATCTTGGAGCGGCGCGGCATCGTTGGCCCCTCTGAGGGCTCCAAGGCGCGTGCCGTGCTCATCACGCCTGACGAGCTCGACGAAACGCTCGCCTCCCGATAGGCGGCCCGGTACCCTCCGGGGCAATGCCGCTCCCCGCCCGATTCGACGATCTCACCGTTGGCGCAGAGAGTTCATTCGAGCTGGCCCGGTGCACCGCAGAGATAGCGGCCTATTCACTCGACGAGGTGATCCCGGCCCTGCGCGAGGTGCAAGCTGTCGCAGCCGCCGGCTCCTGGGCCGCCGGGTACGTGGCATACGAAGCGGGGCCGGCCTTCGACGACGCGTTGCGGGTGCGGGCCCGCGCATTGGGTGATCCCTTCGCCGCGATGCCGCTGGCTTGGTTCGGCGTGTACGAGGAGCAGCGCCCGGTCGACCCGGTGCAACGACGCCAGTCCGGTCCAGCCGGATACGGGCTGTCGCCGTGGAGCCCCAGTGCCACAGAAGACGAGTACGCCGCCGCCCTCGACGACATTCATGAGGCCATTGCCCGCGGCGCCGTCTATCAGGTGAATCACACCTTCCGCCTGCGAGCCGCCTTCTCCGGCGATCCGACCAAGCTGCATCGCGACTTGCTGATTGCGCAGCGCGGCGCGTACGGCGCATTCCTCGACATCGGACGATTCCAGGTCCTGAGCGCATCGCCGGAACGGTTCTTCCGGCTGCGCGGCAACCACATCGATGTGCGCCCGATGAAGGGCGCCATTCGCCGCGGCCGCTGGTCCGCAGAAGATGACGCCATGGCAGGGGAATTGCAGCACAGCGAGAAGGATCGGGCGGCGAATCTCACGATCGTCGACCTACTGCGCAACGACCTCGGGCGGATCGCCGAGTATGGATCGGTCCAGCTCGAGGAGCTGTTCACCTTGGAGAGATACGAGACGCTGTGGCAGCTCACTTCTCAGATTGGGGCTGAGATTCGTCAGGGCGTGGACTTGGCAGGCGTGTTCGGGGCGCTCTTCCCGCCGGGCTCGACGACGGGAGCCCCGAAGATGAGTGCCGCAGAACGGATTCGAGAGCTCGAATCAACGCCCCGCGGCGTCTACTCGGGAGCAATCGGGTTCGTGGCTCCCGAAGGCCACGAGATGGGGACCCACTTCAGCGTGGCGATCCGCGTCGTTGTCATCGACAGTGACGAGGGCAGGGCCGAGTACGGCACGGGGGCGGCCATCACCTGGGACTCCACGATGGGCTCGGAATACGAGGAGGCGATGCTCAAGGCCCGTGTCTTGCAGGCGGACACGATGGCATTCAGCCTGGTTGAGGCGATCCGCTGGGACCGCGAAGGCTACCGGTTGCTCGAACGCCATCTGGAGCGCTTGGCCGATTCCGCCGCCTACTTCGGATTTCAATACTCCGAGCACGAGGTGCGCTCGGCGCTGACCGAGCACTCCGTAGCCCTGCACTCGACCGTGACGAAGACGGCCGCCCGGATCCGGCTTCTCGTGGGCCGGCAGGGCCAAGTGACGGTGGAGACCGAGGAGGTTGATCTGCTGCCCTTCGTGGATAGCCCCGAGGACCTCGCTTTCGGCCTGAATCAGCTGCACGTGGTGGTGTCCGACCGGCCGATCAGGCGCCGCCAGGTGAGTCTGTATCACAAGACCACGCTCCGGAGCACTTACGACGCCGCCCGGGCCGCGGCTCCGGGAGTGGACGACGTCATTCTGATCAACGATCGCGGCCACGTGACCGAGTCGACGATCGCCAACATTGTCTTGCGTTTTGGGGACGTGTGGCTGACGCCCCCGCTCGAGTCGGGATGTCTGCCGGGCGTATATCGCGCCGAGCTGCTGGCGCGAGGCGATATCGAAGAGGCCCCGATTCCGATTGGAGATCTGGCGGCAGCCGACGATGTCGCCCTGGTCAACTCGGTGCGAGGCTGGCGCCGCGCCGTTGTGGTGCCTCGCACCGACTTCACGGGACGGCCCGGCTGAGACTGCTCTCAGCGGCCGATCGAGTGGTAGGTGAACCCGGCCCGTTTCATCGTTGCCGGGTCGTACAGATTGCGCAGATCGATGATCATGGGCTCGGCGACGAGGCCGCGGACCCTCTCGAGGTCGAGTGCCGCGAATTCCGGCCACTCCGTGAGGATGGCGACGGCGTCGGCGTCTGTCACGCAGGAGTATGCGTCCGCGGCGAATTCGACCCGATCGAGCAAAGCTGCGGCCTTGTCCATCCCGGCCGGGTCGAACACGCGCACCTGCGCCTCGTGGCCGATCAGCCAGCGAATGATCGCCAGCGCCGGGCTCTGGCGGAGGTCGTCCGTGTTCGCCTTGAAGGTCAGGCCGAGCACCGCGATCCGCTTGCCGCGAACCGAGCCTCCGGTTGCCATTGCGATCTTGTTCACCATCCGGCTGGGACGGTTGGCGTTGACGTCGATGGCGGCGGCCACGACACGCGACGGGGCCCCGACGAGCTGCGTCGTCTGGAGGAGCGCCTGGGTGTCCTTGGGCAGGCATGATCCGCCGAACCCGGGCCCGGCGTTCAGGAAGTGTTTGCCGATCCGGGGGTCGAGCCCGAGCGCCTCCGTGAGGTAGTTGATGTCGGCTCCGGCTTCCTCGCAGACGTCGGCCATCTCGTTGACGAAAGACAGCTTCACCGCGAGGAAGGCGTTGGAGGCGTACTTGATCAGCTCGGCGGTTTCCAGGTTGCAGAAGATCGCCGGGGTGCCGCCATCGATCATCGGCTGATACAGCTCGCGCACTGTGGCGGCAGCCTGCGCGGTGCGGGAGCCAACGACGATTCGGGCCGGCTTCATGAAATCTTCGACGGCAGAGCCCTGGCGGAGGAACTCGGGATTGCTGGCGATCTCGAACGCGACGTCGGGTCGCGCCTCGGCCACCTGGATGGCTAGGGCGGCCGTGGTCCCGACCGGGACGGTCGACTTGACGACGATCGTCGTCCCCGGGTCCATGAGCCGCGCCACGTCGTCCACCGCCGGCAGTATCGAGCTGAGGTCGGCCTTGCCGCGATCCGATGTGGGCGTTCCGACGGCGAGCATGACCAGCTCGGCTCCGGGGATGGCCTCCGAGTAGTCGTAGTCGAAACGAAGCCGGCCGGCCGTCGTGTTGTGATGCACCAGGCCCGGCAAGCCCGGCTCGAAAATCGGGATCACGCCGCCGCGCAGCTGGTCGATCTTCCTGCGGTCGGTGTCGAGGCACGTCACGTCGTGCCCGAGGTCGGCGAGACAGGCGCCGGTGACGATCCCGACGTAGCCGACTCCAACCACGCTTATTCTAATGTTGTGCCTCCTGCAGCCACGAGCGGGAGGAAGAGTAGACGCTCCGGGCGCCCCGGCCGGTCGGTGGGGGGAAGGTACGCACCGACCGGCGTCGCAGTGGGTCGTCAACCGCCGCGCCCCATGCGTTAGCCTGCCGCCGATGTCCCACGAACCCTTCCAGATCCTCGCCCCGGACGGAACGCTGCGGGGGGTGGCGCCGCTCGAGGCTGCCGAGATTCGGCGGCTGTATGAAGCAATGCTCTCGGCGCGGGTCTTCGACCACAAGGCCTCGGCGATGCAGCGGCAGGGCCGGCTGGCCACCTACTCGCCGTTCGAAGGCCAGGAGGCGTCCCAGATCGGCGCCGTCGCCGCGCTGTCACCGCAGGACTGGGTGGTCGGCTCGTATCGCGATGGGGCCGCGATGTGGATGCACGGTTACCCGTGGCGCAACCTGCTGCTCGGTCGCACCGGTGACGAAAGAGGCGGGCAGACGCCGGAGGGCGTCCGCGTGTTGCCGCCCTCGATCACCGTCGGTGGTCATATGATTCACGCGGTCGGTCTTGCCTGGGGGGAACGGCTCCTGGGGTCCGACGGCGTGGCGCTGACCCTGTTCGGCGACGGGGCCTCTTCGGAGGGAGATTTCCACTAGGACATGAACTTTGGCGCCGTGTTCGAGACGGCGACGGTCTTCTTGTGCCAGAACAACGGGTGGGCGATCTCCATGCCTACAGAGCGGCAGACCAGGTCGGAGACGATCGCCCACAAGGCGATCGCCTACGGCATGGAAGGCCGGCGGGTCGACGGCAACGACCTGCTCGCCGTCTATCAGGTCGCGGCCGCCGCCGTCGCCGATGCCCGGAGTGGCGGCGGGCCGACCTTCATCGAAGCACTCACATTTCGGGTGGGACCTCACACCACCGCAGACGACCCCGG
>CAMYJM010000199.1 GCA_947258635.1 uncultured Acidimicrobiaceae bacterium | reverse complement strand
GGCGTCGTCACCGTGGTGATGGACACCGTTGATGTCGCCAATGTTCTGAAAGGCAGCCCGGTGACGGCGATAAGCCGGAGCCAAGAACGGCTTCCGGTCGGCCACCTTGGCCGCTCGGTATCTTGTGATCAGCGCCAGGTTCTCCGCTTCCTGGTCGGTGCAATGGCATTCCGCCGGACCGAATAGAGATACGTGTTCGTGCTCGACCATCAGGTCCTTCCCGGTTGGATGCTCCGACTCTACGACGGCACGGGACCGAGCCATTCCTCGCCCGGCCGGTTCGATTCTCGTGGCCCATCGAGAGGGACCCGAGGCCGAGTATCGAACTGCGAAAACGGGCGACTGTACCCATCGCGCAGGGGGACGCGAATCTCTAGACACGACGCTCTCCCAGTGGGAGGTGGAGCTCTAGACCGAGAGAGCGTCAATGGCTGGTCGTTGCCGTCGCCGCCCCTGCATCCGGTCCGCGTCAGCAGTGGTCGGGCGTTGGTGTGCGCCTGGGGGGCGTACGTCCCGGCGGCCGGCCACGAGCCGGATTCCCGCGCGCTCCCACGCGTGAGCCAGGCAAGGTGAGCGCGCCGGGAGCGGTCCGGCTGCGCCGCACCGCTCCCATTCGCGTCGATCAGTCGGATACGAACCCGTCGTTCAGTGTCTTGAGGAAGGCCACAATGGCGGCTTCCGCCTCTGCGTCGAGTTCAAGGTTGCCCAGCGGCACTCCCTCGAGAATGTCGCGGTTGACGTTGCGGTCCACTTCGGGAGACGGCCAATTCTCTGCGGGGACGTCCCGCGTGTTGTAGAAGTGGACCACCTCCTCCAGGCTCTTGAGGGCGCCATTGTGCATGAACGCCTTGGTGAAGCCCCCGCCGATGCGCTGGTCGACGTTACGCACCGTCGGTACCTTGTGTTTGCCGTCGTTGTCCCACGCCATGTCCTCATACTCCGGACGGCTGCGCAGGAACCCGCCGAGCCCCAAGTCGATGAAATCATCACCGAGCGGGTTGATCGGGCTGCCGTCTTCCAGCAAGATCTCGTCCATGTCGTAGAACGGGTTCTCGAGGTTCTTCGGCACCCCGATGTTCTCGAACGTGAAGTCGGTGAACAGCGGCGGCAGCCCATCGGGACCCGCCTCATGGCTCACATGACACGCCGAGCAGTACTCTCCAAACTCGATGAGCCCGTCGAACTCGAGGTCGGTGAGGATGGCGTCGGGATCAAGAATCGCCTTGTCACCCTCGGCCTTGCCACAGTCCTCGAGATCGTTGCCCGCGCCCACGCACGCCGCCCAGTACGCATCGAACTTGGAGCTGAATGGGCTCACCTCCGGCGATGCTTCGTAGGCAGCGATGGACAGGCCGATTAGATCGTAGGTCGCCGCCACTCCGCCTTCGCTGCAGTCGAGCGAATCGGGACCCCATACCTCCTCGAACAGGCCTGTGTACTTCGACTCAGCCACCGCCTCACACACCGCGACAATCGACGGCATGTTCTGCTCGAGGGGGTTGAGGAATGGTCCCAATGCCTGGTCGGCGGCCGGGTTCCCCAGCCGTTCCCCCGTCGCCCGGCCATCCCAGAAGTTCCCGCCGACGAATTCGGTCCCGTCGAAGTGGAAGATTGGGCTGAACGGTGCGTACGCCGTCGACGGCGGTTTGCGGTCACCAAACCGCTGCGGTACGGCTCCCCGATACACCGCACCATGGAGGTTGATGCCGGCAATCCGGCCCGTCCAGCCGACCTCCTGTGTGTGGCACGTACTGCAGGACACCCACGGAGGATCCGAGATCTTATCGAAGAACAGTTCCTTTCCCAGGGTCTCCTTCGGTGTGAGCGACGGGTCGTTCTGTTCCGCGGTGGCGACCGAGCTCATCATTCCGGCTCCGAGACTCAGCCCGAAAAGCAGGACCAGGACTCGGTACCTTCTTCCTGGGCCGCGCATGTGTGATTCTTGCATTACCTCCTCCTCCCCTTCTCTGCCGTTACTCCTCAGGGTGCCGGTCCGGCCGGCGCTCCGCCAGGGTCATTGGTCACCAGAGTTTTCGTCGCATCAGGCCCGCAAGCACTCCGCCGAGAATGAAGCTGAGCCCGTTCCCGAACGAGTCGCCATTGGCGAGCGCGGGGCGGGTCATCCACCGCCATGGTCTATTCGGACCCGGGTGCCCGCGCCGACCGGCAGCGAAGCGCCTGAGCACGTTCGTTTCTCTGCATCTAGGTTTCCTCACGTGAGCGAACTTCCCGAACATGTCGAGATCAACCGCAAACACTGGGATTCGGTGGCCGGCGCCTGGGTGGAGATGGGAGAACGTAACTGGGCCAGACGGACCCCGGCCTGGGGTATCTGGGCGACGTCGGACTTGGAGCTGCTGCCGGCCGACATGACCGGTATGGACGCTATCGAGCTTGGCTGCGGCACTGCGTACGTGTCAGCCTGGATGGCGCGACGGGGGGCGCGAGTGGTTGGCATCGACAACTCCGAACGACAGCTGGAGACCGCCCGACGGCTCGCCACCGAGCATGGAGTGGAACTCGAATTGATTCACGGGAACGCCGAGACCGTGCCGTATCCCGACGCCTCGTTTGATTTCGCAGTCTCCGAATACGGGGCGGCGCTATGGGCTGACCCGGCGTTATGGGTGCCAGAAGCCTGGCGTCTCCTACGACCAGGCGGAAGCCTCGCGTTCTTCACCAACCATCCGCTGGCGCAGGTGTGCAGCCCGCTCGACGGCTCGCTCCCGATAACCGAAAGGCTCGAACGGCCCTATTTCGGAATGTACCGCTTCGATTGGCGAGACGCCGTCGACGAACCCGGTGGCATCGAGTTCAACATGCCGATCTCGGACTGGTTTCACCTGCTGACCGATACCGGATTTGTGGTGGAGGACTTCATCGAGGTGCGTGCACCTCACACTGGCCGCGAGATGCGCGACTACGTCACCGCCGATTGGGCCGATCAATGGCCGGCCGAAATGGCATGGATCGCGTCCGTTGGCACGGGACCGAGCGATCGCGTGCCAGTCGTCGGGTCAGCGGTCGAAGCCCGCGGCGTGAGTGGCGAATGAGGCGCCAAGTTGCATCTGTTCGGTCGCCGCTTTCATCTCGGCGGGCACGTCTCCGAGGAAGAAGAACGGCCCCGGGGTGGCGACAGTCAGCAACTGCGGGAAGTGGTTGGCAGCCGTCGTGCTCAGATGGAAGCCTACTGCGCCGGCGTCTGCGAACTCGTCTCGGACGTAGAGGGCGTTCTCTTCCTCCGACACGTAGATGTGAACGGCTTCGGCGCCTGGCTCGTTCTGCTCCATGGCGTCGGTGACTTCCTTGTAGATCGAGGTGAGTTCGTCGAGCTTGCCCGGGTTGGCGGTCCACTTGTAGACGACGGTGATGTGGTCGCTGGCCATGTCGGTCTCTCCTCCTCGGTGGCCGGGCCTCTCTGACCCGACGGACAATGGTAACTTCTTGTTACTTCCAGCTCGAGGCAGGGTAACTGACCAACGGCACGAGCACTGCCGAGCTTGTAGCCGAGCTCGGCCTAAACCGCAAGAGCATGTACGCCGAGTTCGGCTCGAAACAGGGGCTCTTCGAGGCGGCGCTGGAGCGCTACGACGAAAAGCACCTCACAGCCGTGCTCGCTCCGATCGAAGCGCCAGACGCCGGCGCGCGCGGGATCCGGGAGGCCTTCACGATCCCAGAACGAACAATCGCCACCGGGTCGGTCACATCGAAGAGCCTGCGAGTCTCTTCTTTGGGCCGCCGAGCATTCACACGGACATCGCCTTCTGGGGCGACTACGCCTTCCAGGGCAACTGGCAGGGCTTCAACATCCGGGATACCTCTGCGCCGGGGCACCCCTAGGCCGGTGTCGTTCACCGAGTGCAACGGTAACCAGGGCGACGTCGTCGACTGGGACGACATCCCGGTTCGTTCGTCGAACTCTCCCGCATCCGGCACGCAGAACTGCGACGGGAAGATCGTTCCGGCTGGATTCGAGGGAGTGCACATCTTCGATATCAGCAATCTCGAGGATCCGGTGCTGGTCGGGTCGGTCGAGACCGCGTGCGGATCGCACACCGCGACCGGGGTGCCCGACGTTGCCAATGATCGGGCCGGTCTCCCCCCTCCGGGTGGAGAGACTCCGCGGTCCCGCCCGCCCAGAACACCTACAACGCCGCGCGTTCTCGATGTCGTGGGGATTGCCCTGCCACCAGGACTACAAGCGGGCGCACATACCGCCGGGCTACGGTCCGACGGAAGGGAGCCCGTGGCGGAGGCCCCCGCCCGCGGGGACCACTCTCTGCATTCGTTTGTGGGCCGCTTCCGTGTTCCACCCGACCGTTCTAGGTCGCAATTGGCCACCGTACCGTGGGTCGTTTCTTGACCAATTACCGAGCATGAAATGGGTAGATGAGGCTATCGACCTAGCGACTGAAGTGGTTGCGGCTTGATAGGTTCAATGGGTAGAGAAGAGAACGGAGAGTCACCAGAGCCAGGACTAGGGACAGGCAGAGAGCTACCGAGCGCGCGTCGGGATTCACCGTTTTGACCATTGGGACCCCGAACGCACGCCTCGTGTCACCCACATTGGAGGGGTTTGACGACGAGAACCGTATTCGTATTGTACCGCCACCGCGATCCAATCGGTGACGGTCGCCTCACGAGCGGATTCCGCGAATGAGGCGATTTGCCGAGAGCGTACGGTGGTCGATGGGCGGCGGCCATGCTCGCGCCAGACGCGCGAGGGTTCTGATGAACCTCGGGTTGACACCGCTTCCCAAGTGGTGCCCGCCTCCAGAAATCCGATTCGTTTCGGCATCACCTATCCCGGCGATGGCTGCAACCAGGACCCCCTTCCTGATCCGTCACCCGGGCGTTCTCCGATTTGTCGCGATCACCTTGATCATGGGTGTGATCGTCGCGTACACCGGCGGCGTTTCCTATGCCCACTGGAATGTGACCGCGCGCGTGTCGGGTGAAGTCGGCACCGGAACGCTCCGAGTCGGCCTCGACGATCCCCCCGACCACTTCCCGTTCCTGTGCGAGACGCGCTTCCCGGCCGATCCGATCTCGTTCGTACGATTCTGGGCTCCGGCGATCAACCCGCCGGAGCCGATGCCCCGCGGCGCGGGTGCCGTGAAGATTGAGGAGGGTGGCGTCGAGATCGGGGACACCGGCGTCTCCATCGTCCCGAACCCGGTGCGCATCGGCGAACCGGTCTCGATCACATTGCCGGGAGGAGAACCGCGCGTCGACATCCTGAGTTGGGTTGCGCACGGACTCGAGCCCGATCGTTATGTGGGCTTCACCTACACCGTCGCTCCCGATGGAGTCGATGTGATCGTCGACGTCAAACATGGCCCTGATATCGAGCGCACGGCGCTCTCCGGGACGGGACTGTGGCCCCCGGACGGTGCTTTCGACGGCCCCGACGACAGCGACCCGGACGACCGGACGGACCTCATGGTTGCCTGCGAGATCAGGACGCGATCGGGATCGTTTGCCGTTTCCAACGATGGCTCGATCCCGGCCACGCCGTACCTCACCTTCACGCGCAGCCCCGACGACGTGGACGGAGACCAGTGCTCGCTGTTCGAGGTGAGCCTGACCGAAGC
>CAMYJM010000198.1 GCA_947258635.1 uncultured Acidimicrobiaceae bacterium | reverse complement strand
GAACCAGCGGGTCGCGGGTGTAGCGGTACACCCGCTCGTCGAGGGTGGCGGCGAACGTTGCCGGATCAGCGGGGTCAAAGTCCCCGAACAGTTCCTCCGGTGTGTACAGGGTCGAACGGTACGGGGAGAACGGGGTCTCGAGCGGGGACCGGAAGATCACCGCCCCGTCGGCACACGCCCGCTCATACGTCGACTGTGCCAGCGTCGTGCCCAGGAAGACCGTACCGGCGAGGTCGAGCCCGTCGAGCGATGAGGCAAGGCCGGTCAGGTCGAGGCCCTGGACGACGACGTTGCCCATCGGAAGGCCGGCGGCGAGATGAGCCTCGAAGGCCGTAATCGTCTCTATCTCAATGCTGGGCATCAGGGCTCAGGCTAATTGGAGCAGCCTTCCGGTTCTTAGGCCGCTTTCAGGCGGGTGGGTTTTGATAGCAGGACCAAGGCACCACAATGCCCTCCGAAGGAGTTCGCCAACAATGAAACGTATGCTGTTGTTGCCGGCGGTCCTGGCGCTCGTGGCCACCGCCTGCGGGGGTAGCGCCGGCGCCGATGACGGCGTGGCCAGCCTCGACGACACTGCCGCGCTGGATGCGGCACCGGTCACCAGCGCGCCTGCCGTCAGCCAGGAGGAGGCGCTGCTCGCCTTCACTGCCTGCCTGCGCGAACAGGGCATCGACGTCCCGGATCCCACCATGGATGCCGACGGCAACCTTCAACTGGCGCGGCCCAACACCGCCCAGGGCGATCCTGAATTCGATCGCGACACCTTCCGGGCCGCCCGCGAGGCCTGCGCCGAGCATCTCGAAGACGTCACCCTCGGTTTCCGCGGCGAGGATCGCACCGAAACCGAGGATCAGCTCCTCGAGTTCGCAGTATGTATCCGCGACAACGGCTTCGACATGCCGGATCCCGACTTCAGCAACGCGACGCCCGGTCAGGGCGGCGGCGGTGGCCCCTTCTCCGGAATCGACCGCAGTGATCCTGCCTTCCAAGCAGCCGCTGAGGCATGTTCCGACCTGCTTCCCGGCGCTGGTCGAGGTTTGCCGCGTGGCCCCGGCGGTGGTGGTCCGAGCAACGACGGCTAGGGGGTAACGTGCAACGCATCGACACCGACGGACGCGGCAACTCGCCGCTCCGCACCAAGGACATGGAAACTCGAGAAGCTACAAGCGGGTCGTGGTCCGCCGCCGACTTCGAAGCTGAGATTGGCCGCAGGCGGCGCCGCCGCTGGCCGTGGATCGTGCTGGCAGCGATCGTGTTTGCCGCCATCGCGCTGGGTCTGACGACGAGGTCGACGACGCCGGCGGCAGACGATGATGTCGCCGTCGCCGTGAGCACGGCTGAAGCGGTCACGACAGACCTGACAGAAATCGAAACCCTCGACGGCACGTTGGGTCGGGTCGCAGCCGACCCGATCCAGACCCTCAAGAGTGGAGTGCTGACCTACGTCGCCGCGGCGGGCGAAGTCGTCGACAACGGCGAGGTGCTCTATCGGGTGGAGGGCGACCCTGTCGTGCTGCTCGCCGGTGAGTTCCCGCCGTATCGTGACATGGGGCTCACGTCGGGCGACACCGGCGTGATCGCCGGCGTCAATGGGACCATCACGGCGATGCCCGAGGTGGGCGCCGTCGTCGACCAGGGCGACGTCGTCTTCGAGATCGACGGCCGGCCCGTGGTCGCTCTGTACGGTGATACCCCGGCCTACCGGACGATGGCCGACCTGTCCGACGACATGACCGGCACCGATGTGGCCCAACTCGAGACGGCCTTGGCGGCGCTCGGCTTCAGCGGCTTCACCGTCGACGACGAGTTCACCAGTGCCACCGAGAACGCGGTCGGGGACTTCCAGGAATCGATCGGCGCCGTCGACGACGGCATCGTGAATCTCGGTGAAGTGGTTTTCATCCCGGGCCCGTCCGTCATCACCGTCGTCACGCCGGTGGGTGCCCAGGTCGGGGCATCACAGGCCGCCGTTGTGCTGGCAACCGAGCCGCTGAGCGCCGGCCCCGATGTCGCCCAGCTCGAGGCAGCCCTGGTGGCTCTCGGCTACGGCGACGGATTGACCGCGGATGATACGTTCACACTGGAAACCCGCGACGCCGTTCTGGCATGGCAGGCCGACATCGGTGCCGACACCGACGGCATCGTCAACCTCGGTGAGGTCTACTTCGCCGCCGGGGCGCTGCGAGTCAACGATCAGCTGACTTCCGTCGGTGCCACGGTGGGCAGCGGCTCGCCGATCCTCGGGATCACTGCCGCCGAGATCGTCGTCAAAGTCGATCTCCCGGCCGACGACCAGGATCTGCTCGCCGCCGGAGACGCCGTCACGGTTGTTCTTCCGGACAACACCGAGGTGCCGGCGACGGTCGAAAGCGTTGCCACTGTGGCCACGTTCGACCAACAGGGCAACGCCGTCTTCGAAGTCGTGATCTCCCTCGACGATCCCTCAGCCGCCGCCGGGCTGGACGAGGCGCCGGTCGACGTTGATGTCGTGTCGGATTCCGTCAGCAACGTGCTGGCAGTTCCGGTTTCGGCGCTGGTAGCTCTGTCTGAGGGGGGCTATGCCGTCGAGGTGCAGCAGGATGATGGGACGACGGTGCTGGTTTCCATTGAGCCCGGCTTCTACGCCGACGGTCTCGTTGAAGTCACCGAAACCGAGCTGGCGCCGGGAATGTTGGTGGTCGTACCGTGACCGCCCCGGCTCTGGACCGGGAGGCAGCGCCACTGCCCCCGGGACGGGTCCTGTCGATCCGGGACGTCACCAAGGTCTATCCAACCGAGCCGCCGGTGCATGCTCTCGCCGGCGTCAGCCTCGACGTCGATGAGGGCGAGCTAGTTGCCGTGGTCGGTCCGTCGGGCTCCGGCAAGTCCACGCTGCTTCACGTGATGGGGACCCTCGACCGGCCCACCAGCGGCGACGTCGTCATCGCCGGCCACAGCGTCAACGCGCTCACCGATCGGCAGCTGTCGTCACTGCGGGCCCGCCGCATCGGCTTCGTGTTCCAGCAGTTCCATCTGCTCAACGGGTACACCGCGCTCGACAACGTCGCCGACGGCCTGCTCTACAGCGGCATGCGCCTCTACGACCGTCGGGAACGAGCCGCGCTGGCGCTGGCCCGGGTCGGCCTGGCGAATCGCATGATGCACACCGCGACGAAGTTGTCCGGCGGTGAGAAGCAGCGGGTGGCGATTGCCCGGGCCCTCGTCGGTCGCCCGGCGATCGTTCTCGCCGATGAACCCACCGGGAACCTCGACAGCCACACCTCCGACTCGATTGTCGAGCTCATCGAGGAGCTCAACGCCGAGGGCGCCACGATCGTGGTGATCACACACGACCACGAGGTCGCCGGCCACTTCCCCCGGACGATCTCGCTGCGCGACGGGCTCATCGAGTCAGACGCTCTCAACGGCAGCGGGCGGCGCTGATGGCGGCATCAACCCTCACCCCGAGCCGGCTCCATCCGTCAGATCTGGGGCGCACGGCCAGCGTCGGGCTACGAACCCGCAAGACACGGGCGGCGTTGTCGGCGCTGGGCATCATGATCGGTATCGCCGCCATGGTGGCCGTGCTCGGGCTGTCCGAGTCGAGCAAATGGGACCTTCTGGCCAAGCTCGATCGCCTTGGCACGAATCTGCTGACGGTGCAGGCCGGCCAGGGTATTGGCGCCGGATCCGGCCAGCTGCCGGAAGAAGCCGCCGGAATGGTCGCTCGGATCGCCCCCGTCGAGGCGACCAGCTCGATTTCCGCGGTCGATGCCAATGTGTACAAGACCGACTTCATCCCATCGGGACAGACCGGCGGCATCTCGGTGCAGGCAGTCGACGTCAACCTGCTCGAAACGCTCGGCGGCGAGCTGACTGCGGGCACGTTCCTCAACGAAGCCACGGCGGCCTATCCGACCGTCGTGTTGGGCTCGGTGGCCGCGGCGCGGCTCGGCATCGCCGACGTCGCCCATCAGCCGCTCGTGTGGCTGGGCGACCAGTGGTTCGCGGTGGTGGGCGTGCTCGAAGAGTTCGACCTGTCGCCCAACCTCGATCGGGCCGCCCTCGTCGGGGTGGCTTCCGCCGAGACGTTCCTCGACCACGAGGCGATTCCGAGCTCGATCTACGTGCGTACCAACCCGCAGTTCGTCGATGACGTGATGGACGTGCTGCCGGCGACGGCCAACCCGCAGAACCCCGAGGAGATCGAGGTGTCGCGTCCGTCCGACGCGCTGGAGGCCCGCGAGGCGGCCAGCGACGCTTTCACGACGCTGTTCCTCGGGCTGGGAGCGGTCGCTCTGCTGGTCGGCGGCGTCGGCATCGCCAACGTGATGGTGATCAGCGTCCTCGAGCGGCGCGCCGAGATCGGTCTGCGCCGGGCTCTCGGCGCCACCCGGCGCCACGTCGCCGCCCAGTTCCTCGGCGAGGCGCTGCTGCTGGCCCTCGTCGGTGGTGTTGGTGGCGTACTCCTCGGCGTCGGCGTGACCGCGATCTACGCCAGCACCCAGGGCTGGGCGATCCTCGTCCCGACCCTCGCCTGGGCCGGCGGCCTCGCCGCCGCCATCGTCATCGGCGCCGTCGCCGGCCTCTACCCCGCCATGCGAGCCAGCCGGCTGTCGCCGACGGAGGCCCTCCGCACCACCTGAGCGGCGGGCGAAGGTTGCGGCCCCTTTTCGGTTCTTGCGGATCTCCGCGCCGGATTTGGCGGGTATGTCCGCAAGATCGGGAGCGGTCGTCCTGTTTCTGTTCTTGCGGATATCTGGGCCGGATTTGGCGCGTATGTCCGCAAGAACTGAGGGTAGGGGCGGACGTGCGGGGGCCGTCGATTCTTGTCACGGCTGTCCGCGATGTTGGGGCCATGGAAGATCCGATTCAGCTGCAATTAGGAGAGGCTGCGGCCCGGCGCCATGGAGTATTCACCCTGGCTGAGGCTGTGGCGCTCGGTGTGCCGGCGAGGACGGTGGCCAACCGAGTCCTCGAGGGGCGCTACATATCAATTGAACCGCGAGTGTATGTCGTCGCTGGTTCGCCGGCAACGATGCAGCAGCGCGTCGCCGCCGCGGTCTCGTCATTTCCTGCCTTGGCCGCCGTGTCCCATCAGACGGCGGCCGAGATGTGGGGCCTGACCAACCGGGGTATTCGAGCGATCGAGATCATCACGACACGCTGGGACCGGGTGCGGCGTGAAGGCGTGACCGTCCACGAATCACTCGATCTGCTCCCCGAAGATGTCATCGAGCTCGATGGGATCCCAATCACAACACCTGTCCGCACCGTCGTCGATCTCGGCGCTTCGAACAAGTGGATCGTAGAGAGAGCCCTCGAGGAAGGGATTCGACGCGACCTGTTCACGTTGGACGATGCGGAGGCCTTCGTCGCCCGCGTCGCCAAGCGAGGCCGGCGGGGCGTAGGTGTGATCCGGCCTCTGCTTGCTGCCAGACGCCGCTGGGACACCGTGACCGAGAGCGCTCTCGAGGACGAGTTCCGCAAGCTGCTCGCCGATGGAGGCCTGCCGATGCCCCGACCGCAGTACACAGTGCGTGACCAGTCCGGCGATCTGGTGTGCCGGGCCGACTTCGCGTATCCGGTTGCGGGGATTCTCATCGAGTTGGACAGCGAGGCCCTTCACCTCGACCGCA
>CAMYJM010000197.1 GCA_947258635.1 uncultured Acidimicrobiaceae bacterium | reverse complement strand
CGCCAAAGACAGCTCGGTTCCCAAAGACAACATCGAGCGGGCGATCGCCCGCGGTGCCGGGGAACTCGAGGGTGTCGAGTACGTGGAGTTCTTCTATGAGGGTTATGCCCCCGGCGGCGTGGCCCTCTACGTGCACATCCTCACCGACAACCGCAATCGCGCCGCCTCCGACGTCCGGTCGGCATTCAACAGGAACAACGGCTCCCTCGGTGAGCCCGGGTCGGTCGCCTACCTGTTCGAGCAGAAGGGCTACCTCTTAGCAGAAGGCGACGAGGAAACGGTGATGCTGACGGCCCTCGAAGCCGGAGCCGAGGACGTAACCGGGTCGGCGGAGCAATGGGAGATCGTTTGCTCTCCGGGAGACCTTGCCGCAGTGCGCGCCGCCCTGGACGCGGCCGAGATCATCGTTGCCCAGGCCGAGGTGTCCCAGATCGCCAGCGTCTCCGTGCCGGTCGATGCCGCCACGGCTCCCAAGATCCTGCGACTCGTCGATGCTCTCGAAGACCTCGATGACGTCCAGGCCGTATACGCCAACTTCGACATCCCCGACGAGGTTCTCGCCGAGATCGTGTAGGCGGTCATCGGCGGTGGCGGCAGCGTCCTTGGAACAGTGCCGGCAACGGCGTAGGGTAGAGGGAACATATGTTCGTATTAGGCATCGACCCAGGTTTGACGCGGACCGGCTACGGCATCGTGGAGAAGAGCCCCGCAGGGCTCCGTGCGGTCGCCGTCGGCGTGATTCGCACGGAACGTGACGCCCGGCTGGCGGACCGACTTCTGGAGATCCACCGCGACCTCAGCGCGATCATTGCGGACTACCGGATCGATACTGCGGCCATCGAGCAAGTGTTCGTCAACCGCAACCGGATGACTGCGACGAGTGTCGCCCGGGCATCCGGCGTCGCCCTGCTGGCGATCGCCCAAGCCGGGATCTCAGTGGTGGAGTACACGCCCTCGGCCGTCAAAATGGCGCTCACGGGCTACGGTGCGGCAGACAAGAACCAGGTACAGAAAGTGATTCAGATGCGACTCGGTCTCGACGCGATTCCGCAACCGGCCGACGCCGCCGACGCTCTTGCGATCGCCGTGTGCCATGTCCAGGCCAACGGCTTGCAGTGGCGGCTCGACGGCGCCGGGGCTCCACGATGATCGGGAGACTGCGCGGGATCGTGGCCGAGAAGCACGCCGAGGGCGTGCTGCTGGACGTGGCCGGAGTGGGATACGAAATGGCAGTTCCGCCGCGGGCGCTGGTCGAGCTGCCGGGTTTGGGCGATGAGGCCGTGGTGCACACCCATCTGCACGTTCGTGAAGACGCCATGGCTCTCTTTGGATTCTCGAGCGAGGATCAGCGTGACCTGTTTCGGCTTCTCCTCGGGATATCGGGAGTGGGGCCCAAGGTGGCGCTGGCGATTCTCGGCACTATGACGCCGGACGATCTGCGACGAGCCGTGCTCACCGATGATGCCGCCGCGCTGACCGCGGTGCCCGGCATCGGGAAACGGTCCGCCCAGAAGCTACTGCTCGAGTTGCGTCCCAAGCTGGAGCTCCCCGACACCGAGCTGACCCCGTCGAGCTCACCGCTGGCCGAGGTGCGCTCGGCGCTCGAGGGCCTCGGCTACCAGGGCGACGAGATCCGGGTCGCCCTCGCCGAGCTTCCCGAGACCGACGAGGTCGACCAGCTGTTGCGCAGGGCTCTGCAGACGCTGGGCCGCCAGGCATGATCGAGGTGACCAATGCGTGAAGAGGGCCTCCTGGCGACCTCCTCGGATCCGGAAGAACTGCAATTCGAGGCGGGCTTGCGACCGCGCCGGATGGAGGAGTTCATCGGCCAGCCCGAGCTCAAAGAGCGTCTCGCCATCCTCGTCGAAGCCGCCATCCAACGGGGCGAGTCGATCGATCACACCCTGTTCTCCGGTCCTCCCGGCCTCGGGAAGACGACATTGGCCGGCATTCTCGCCGGTGAGATGGGTGCCAATTTCCGAGCCACTTCGGGCCCCGCCCTGGAGCGCCCCGGCGACCTGGCCGCAGTGATCACGAACCTCGACGCCGGCGACGTGTTGTTCATCGATGAGATCCACCGGCTGCCGCGTCAGGTAGAGGAGGTGCTCTACCCGGCGATGGAGGACTTCCAGCTCGACATCATCGTGGGCAAGGGCCCGGCGGCCCGCTCGATACGCCTGGACCTACCCAGGTTCACGCTGGTGGGGGCGACAACCAGAGTCGGCCGGGTGGCCCCGCCGCTGCGAGACCGCTTCGGCTACGTAGCCCGTCTCGACTACTACCAGGAAGCGGATCTGGCCGAGATCGTCACCCGGGCCGCCGGGATCCTCGAAGCCGAGATCGAGCCTGCGGGAGCGACGGCGATCGCCCACCGCAGCCGGGGGACCCCGCGAATCGCCAACCGGCTGCTGCGCCGGGTGCGCGACTACGCCACGGTGCGCGGCGATGGCGTGGTCGATGCGGCCACGGCGAGTACCGCTCTCGAGATCTTCGAGGTCGATGAACGCGGGCTCGACAAAGTCGACCGCTACATCCTCGAGGCGATCATCGGCAAATTCAACGGAGGCCCGGTGGGACTGTCGACGCTGGCCATTGCGGTCGGCGAGGAGACCGAGACGGTGGAAGACGCCTACGAACCGTTCTTGCTCCAGCAGGGCTTGATCCAACGTACGCCGCGGGGCCGGGTCGCCACCCGCAACGCATATGCTCACCTCGGGCTGGAACCGCCGCTCGACAGCGCCCAGGGAAGCCTCCTCTAGAGCCTGCTGAACTACCAATGCGGCGCCTCCGCGATCGGCAGGTCGCGCATCTTGCCTTCGGCTCGGCCGGAGCCAGGACGGCGGCAGGGCGCGGGAGTTGCGCAGCAACTCTCAAGGAACCCGGAGGGTTCCCGACCGAGTTGCGCAGCAACTCTCAAGGAACCCGGAGGGTTCCCGACCGGCTACCTTGCAGCATCGTGCAGACCTCCGATTTCGAATATGAACTGCCGGCTGAGGCAATAGCCCAGGCCGCCATCGAGCCGCGCGACGCCGCCCGCCTCCTGCGTGTTGCCGGCATGACGGACCACCGATTCTCCGACCTGCCGGCGTTGCTGCGCTCCGGCGATCTCCTGGTCGTGAATCGCACCCGGGTCCGGCGGGCCCGACTGCTCGGGACCCGCCGCGGAACCGGTGGTGCGGTTGAGCTGCTGTTGCTGCGTCCCGTTGCGGGCAACACATGGGAAGCTCTCGTGCGCCCGGCGCGCCGGATGCGGCCGGGTATCGAGCTGGAGTTCGGTCCCATCCGGGCTCGAATCGTGGGAGAGCCCCAGGCCGGCCGTGTTGCGGTCGACCTCGAAGCGACCGGCGACATCGAGGAGATCGTGGCCGAATACGGGACCGTGCCCTTGCCGCCCTACTTCCATGGCACCCTCGATGACCCGGAGCGCTATCAGACGATGTTTGCCCAGGTCATAGGCAGTGCCGCGGCCCCGACGGCGGCTCTTCATTTCACTCCAGGCCTGGTCGAACGGCTCACAACCGGGGGCGTGAGCGTCGCCACCGTCGAACTGGATGTCGGCCTCGACACCTTCCGCCCGATGGAGCCCGGCCCGCTGAGCGATCATGTGATGCACTCCGAAAGGTACTTCGTGCCGGAAGCAACCGTCACCGCGATCGAGGCGGCTCGCCAACGGGCCGGCCGGGTCGTCGCCGTCGGCACCACGGTCCTGCGCACCCTCGAGACTGCCGCGGCACCCACCGGAGCGGTCATGCCGGGGGAGGGCGTCAGCTCACTGTTCGTAACGCCGGGATATCGTCCTCTGGTGGTCGATGCGCTGCTGACTAACTTCCATGCTTCGGGAACGACTCTGATCGTTCTTGTGGCAGCGTTGCTCGGCCCCGAGTGGCGCGATGTCTATGCCGCAGCTCTCGAACGGGGCTACCGCTTTCTCTCATTCGGAGATGCGATGTTCATCGAGGACCTGTCGGGCGGGGCCGCATGAGCCCTCTCCGGTTCCGGGTGTTGCACCAGGCCGGAGCCGCTCGCAGCGGCCTGCTGGAGACGCCACATGGGAGTTTCTCGACCCCGGGATTCATGCCCGTGGGGACCCGGGGGACGGTGCGGGGAGTCGACGCCAGCGACCTCGACGGCATCGGCGCCGAGATCGTCCTGGCGAACACCTATCACCTGATGCTGCGCCCCGGGGCCGACGTTGTTGCCGGTCTCGGCGAGCTGGCGGGCTTCATGGGCTGGAACGGTCCAACCCTCACCGACAGCGGCGGCTACCAGATCTTCTCCCTGACCCCGCGGGTCGACGAGGAAGGAGTGGTGTTCCGCAGCACATATGACGGCTCCCGGGTTGAACTGACTCCAGAGCGGGCCGTCGCCGTCCAGGAAACCCTGGGCGCGGACATCGCAATGGTCCTCGATGAGCTTGTCGGGCTGCCGGCGCCGCTCGATTTGGTGCGCAATGCGATGGAGCGGACGCTGCGCTGGAGTGCTCGAGCCCTCCAGGCGAAGACCCGCGAAGACCGTGCCCTGTTCGGCATCGTGCAAGGCGGCATCGACCCGGCGCTGCGAGCCGAGTCGGCGGCTCGCACGGCCGAACTCGGATTCCCTGGTTTCGGCATCGGCGGCCTCAGTGTCGGGGAGTCGCCGACCGAGATGGCCGGCGCCCTCGACGCGGCGCTTCCCGAACTTCCGGCCGCGGCGCCCCGCTATGTGATGGGTCTCGGCGACGCGGCCGGCATGCTGGACGCCATTGGGCGGGGGGCCGATCTCTTCGATTGTGTGCTGCCAACGCGCCTGGCTCGTCACGGCAAGGCATTGCATCCGGACGGCGACTTCTCCATACGGCGCCGCGAGTGGGCGAGCGACTCTCGCCCGATTGATCCCGGGTGTGACTGCCCATCATGCAGGAGCTACAGCGGGGGATATTTACGTCACCTCTTCGTGACCAAGGAGGTCCTCGGCGGCCGGCTGCTGTCCCTGCACAACTTGCGCTATACCCTGGCGCTGCTCGAAGAGGCGGGAAAGGCGATCGCCGCGGGTTCGTTCGTTGAGTGGCGCCGCGGCGTGCTGGCACGCCGGGCCGGCCATCTCGATGGGGACATTTCGCCGAATGTCGATTAACGTTACGAGCGCCCGGCACGGCTCCGCCTTGTCGGGCTGTGATCTGATTGGAGAGATTCCGTGATTCTCAGCACGCTCGGCGCCTTGTTGTCTGCCCCGGCTGCGGTGATGGCGCAAGCGACGAGCGAGGAAACAGGCACCAACCCGCTGGTGTCTCTGCTCCCGTTCATCCTCATCGGTGCCGTTTTCTACTTCCTCGCGATCCGCCCTCAGAAGAAGCGCTCCGAGACACTGCGGCAGTTCCAAGCGAATCTGAATGTCGGGGACGAGATCCGCACTGCCGGTGGAATCATCGGCGTCATCAGCAGCCTCAGCGACCGCGAAGCGATGGTCGATGTTGGCGGCATCAAGCTGAAGTTCGCCAGAGGTGCGATCGCGGCTCCCGCGGGAGACGACTCGGAGTGAGCCGGCGCCGTCTCTGGATCACGTTGCTGGTGACCCTGGCCATCGCCTGGGGCTCGCTGGCGTCGACTCTGGCCGTGGGGTGGACCCCCAAGCTGGGCCTCGATCTC
>CAMYJM010000196.1:2305-7930 GCA_947258635.1 uncultured Acidimicrobiaceae bacterium | reverse complement strand
GACGTCTCGGCCTACATCCCGACCAACGTGATCTCGATCACGGACGGCCAGATCTTCCTCGAGACGGACCTGTTCTTCTCCGGCATCCGACCGGCAATCAACGCCGGGATCTCGGTGTCTCGCGTGGGCGGGAATGCCCAGGTCAAGGCCATGAAGCAGGTCGCCGGCCCGCTCCGCCTGAACCTTGCGCAGTTCCGGGAGCTCGAGGCGTTCGCCGAGTTCGGGTCGGAGCTCGACGCCGACTCATTGTCCCAGCTCGAGCGGGGCCGCCGGGTGGTTGAGGTCCTCAAGCAAGGGCAGTTCTCGCCGGTTCCGATCGAGGAGCAGGTTGCAGCGATCTACGCCGTCACCGAGGGCTACATGGACGAGGTCGAGGTCGGGGACATCCGCCGGTTCGAGGCCGGCCTCGTCGAGTTCCTGCGGACTCGATACTCCGGGCTGTTGAGCCAGATCGCCGACACAGGCGAGCTGCCCGCAGAGGAGTTGGTGGCGGCAATCGCCGACTACAAGGCCTCGACGGGCACGGCGGACGGGTAGTAGGTCGGGGAACGATAGCTAAATGGCTTCCGCAGAACTTCGTCAAATCCGGCGCCGAATCCGTTCGGTGCAGTCAACGATGAAGATCACGCGCGCCATGGAGCTCATCGCGACATCTCGCATCGCCCGGGCCCGTGTTCGGGTTGCCGAGGCCCAGCCTTATACGGCGAAGATGACCGACGTGATCCGCAACATCGCCGCCGCGGGCGGCCTCAGCCACCCGTTGCTGGACCGTCGCGAGGTCAAGACGGCAGGGGTCTTTGTGGTCACTTCGGACCGCGGTCTGGCGGGCGGCTACAACTCCAATGTCCTCCGGCTGGCGGAGCGGGCGCTCAACGCCCATCGCGCCAACCACGTCCCGACCCACCTGTATACGGTCGGAGCCAAGGCCCAGGGGTATTTCCGATATCGGGGGTACAAGATCGAAGAGTCCTTCTTGGGGGTAACCGACACCCCGACGTACGGCGACGCTCGCGCAATCGCCAACGTGCTGCTCGATGACTACGAGCAGGGGCGGATGGACTCGGTAGAGGTCTACACGACGCGCTTCGTGTCGGCGCTCACCCAGACCCCGGTGCTGTGGCCGCTGCTCCCCATCGAGCCGCCGGAGATGAAGGACGACGCTGTCGTCGCCGGCTACGAGTTCGAACCATCGCCCGAGGAGATCCTCGGCCGGCTGTTGCCGAGATACCTGGAGGGCACCATCTTCGGCATGCTCCTCGAAGCGTCTGCCTCGGAGCACGCGGCGCGGCGCCGGGCCATGAAGGCGGCCACCGAGAACGCCGAGGAGCTGACGCGGGCCCTCACCCGGGAAGCCAATGCGGCTCGCCAGGCCGAGATCACAACAGAGATTTCAGAGATCGTCGGCGGGGCCGAAGCCCTCAGCCGCGGTTGATCGAGATATTTGCCAACAACGAGTCCAGAAGGACGACAGGAGAAACAGTGAGCACCAGCACCCTGACCAGCGGAAGGATCGTCAAGGTCGCGGGTCCCGTTGTGGACGTGGAGTTTCCGCCGGACGCTCTGCCCGAGATCCTCTTCGCGCTCGAGGTAGACCTCGAAGTCGCCGGCCAGAAGACCACCGTCATCCTCGAGACCGCCCAGCATCTCGGCGCGAATCAAGTTCGTGCCATCGCGCTGGCTCCGACGGACGGCGTGGTGCGCGGGACCGAGGTTCGCAACACGGGCGCTCCCATCTCCGTTCCCGTCGGCGACCAGACGCTCGGCCACATCTTCAATGTCTGGGGCGACTCTTTGGACTCTCCCGATGCCGAGTTCCCCGGCGACCGCTGGCCGATTCATCGTCCGGCGCCGCCTTACGAGGACGTTGAGCCGACGAAGACGGTGTTCGAGACGGGTATCAAGGTGATCGACCTGCTCTCGCCTTACCTCCAGGGTGGCAAGATCGGTCTGTTCGGTGGCGCCGGTGTCGGCAAGACCGTTCTCATCCAGGAGATGATCAACCGGGTCGCCACCCAGCACGGCGGGGTCTCGGTGTTCGCCGGAGTCGGCGAGCGCACCCGTGAGGGCAACGACCTCTACCTGGAAATGCAAGAGACTGGCGTCATCGAAAAGGCCGCTCTGGTGTTCGGCCAGATGGACGAGCCTCCCGGAGTACGCCTCCGGGTGGCCCTTTCGGCACTAACGATGGCGGAGTATTTCCGTGACGTGCAGCGCCAGGACGTGTTGCTGTTCATCGACAACATCTTCCGCTTCACCCAGGCCGGTTCTGAGGTATCCACCCTGCTAGGCCGCATGCCGTCGGCCGTGGGATACCAGCCGACGCTGGCCGGCGAGATGGGGGCTCTCCAGGAGCGCATTACCTCGCTGAAGGGGCGCTCGATCACTTCCATGCAGGCGATCTACGTCCCGGCCGACGACATCACCGACCCGGCGCCGCACACGGCGTTCGCCCATCTCGACGCCACCACGGTGCTCAGCCGGCCGCTGACGGCCATTGGCATCTATCCGGCGGTGGACCCGCTCGACTCGACCAGCCGGGCGCTCGACCCCCAGATCGTCGGGGAGCACCACTACCGGGTGGCCAGCCAGGTGCAGCAGATCCTGCAACGCTACAAAGACCTGCAGGACATCATTGCCATTCTCGGCATCGATGAGCTATCCGAGGAGGACCGTCTCATTGTCGGGCGAGCCCGCCGCATCCAGCGGTTCCTGTCCCAGCCGATGTTCGTCGCCGAGCAATTTACCGGCCAGGCCGGCATCTACACACCGCTCCAGGACTCGATCGACTCTTTCGAGGCGGTGATCAAGGGTGACCTCGACCACTTGCCGGAACAGGCCTTCTACATGACGGGTGGCGCCGAGCAGGCTCTGGCGAAGGCCAAGGAGATGGAGTCCGCCTGATGGGCAAGCCGTTCAGCGTCGATGTCGTCACGCCGGAGGCCGTCATCTGGACGGGCGAGGCCGACTTCATCGCGGCGCGCACCACCGAGGGAGAAATCGGCATCTTGGCCGACCACGAGCCGACGATGGGTGCTCTCACCGCCGGTGCAGTGGTCATCAACTCCACCGACGGGGCCACGATCACAGTCGGTGTCAACGGCGGCTTTCTCCAGGTCTTCCGCAACCAGGTGACGCTGCTGACCGACCGGGCCGAGATCACCGAAGGCGGCAAAGAGGACGCGCTGCGATTGGCGCAAGAGATGGACGTCGACGAGGCCGTCTGAGCCCCACCGCCTCAGCGTGGTCGTTCAAGTGCGCACGAGTGCCGGTTCGGCTCGGAACGGGGTGCGCCATGACGCGCGACGAGGTGAGTGATGGGCGGTCCCGTTCTTGCGTACATCTGAGCCGATATCGGCGCTCAGATACGCATGAACGGGAACCGCGTCACGGCCCGTCGAACTTGCGTACACGGCGGCCATATGTGGCGCTCAGGTACGCAAGAACAGAAAGCCCGCGTGTGCCATCGTCGAAGGTCAGGCGGCTTCGCTCTTCACGAAGCGGTCAGCTGGTTCACGCTCATGGCGTACGAGCGAAGCCTGCGGCCAAGGTGTCACAGCGAACGATCGGTACGGCGATGCCGGAGGCCATGGCTTCGATCTCGTCGTTGAGCGGACCAAGGAATGTCAGCCGGTGGAGTTTGACCGTCGCCTGCAGCCTGGCCATCTCGGGCCACGTGTACGCGAGTCGGTGGTGTTCGAGCCATGCGTCCGCGTCGCGGTAGACGATGGTTGCCAAAGCGGATCCCTCTTCGCTGTTGACATAGAACTGATAGCGCAAGACCCCTGACTCGCCCTCGGTTTCAGTCCTCTGTGCGAGGGCTTCGATCGCAGCCACGAACTCGTCAGCGCTCGCGGCAAGGTGATACTCGTTGACATTGACGATCTGGTCCTCGATGGCCACGTCTGCTCCTTCTGAGGGTCACAACTCACTCGCGCCGAGAAGAATCGCTGGCCGCACGATAACGGCACTGCTTTCGGATTGACCGGGCTGTGATCACGCATCTACGCGATGGCAAGGTCGCAGAGGCCTGGGAGATCGCGGATGTCGCCGCGCTGCAAGCACAGGTCGCTCCGGAGTAGCCCCGACGCGGTCCATGCACCGTCGGTGCGCTGCGCGGCCATTCACCACGCTGACCCAGGTGGATGGTGATCAACCAGCGATGGGTTGCGCCACGCCGATCACCGAATACCGAGCACGAGCGCTCATTCCGTCGGGTGTCCGGGATCGAAGGCAACTCACTGATGCTCTCGACCGCGACTGCCAATCGCCACCCTCCGCATCTCATCAGCCGCCAGCGGCTTGGGCGGCACCGACCGACGAGTGTCACCAACGTCTGAGCCCCACACACCTCTAGGCTCACGCGATGCTTCAGGCTGTCGCCCGGGCGTTTGCCGGCACGGGTTCGCTCACCTACCGGCAGGGCGCAACCCTCATACTGCTTGCCGGGACGCTGTTCAGCTTCACGGCCATTGTCTTTCGAGCCGTCGATTCGGCGACTGATTGGCAGTTTCTGACGCTACGCGGGGCGTCGATGGCCCTGGTCCTTCTGGTTGTCGCCTACGCCCGTCGTGAGCGGCGGCCGATCGGGCCGGGTGATTTCACATGGAGGGCAGTCATTGCGGGCGTGATTCTGGCCTGCATGTCGATGCTGTTCATTCTGGCCCTGGCCCGGACCACTGCGGCGATGGTGACTTTCCTGTTGGCCGCGGCTCCGATATCCGGTGCACTATTCGGTCGGATGGTTCTGCGTGAAAGCGTCTCGGTGCCGACCGCAATCGCCGTTCTGGCAACACTCGCAGGCGTCGGTGTGATGGTGAGCAGCGGAATCGAGGCCGGCGATACGAGCGGGGTCATCATGGCGGCGCTGATCCCGGTTGTCTTCGGTCTGTACAACGTCCTGATCAGATCATCCGGAGAGAGGCTCGACCCGATAGTGCCTGCCATAGTGTCCGGCCTCGTGCTTACGCTCGTCTGCGGCGGGATCGCGCTCGCCAACACCGGGTTCGGGCTCGGCTGGCGCGACATCGTCCTGGGAGCCCTGTCGGGTGGCCTCCTTCTCGGAGTTGGCCTCCCGCTCTTCAATCTGGGTCACCGGTCGGTCCCGACAGCGCAGGTGTCCCTCCTCAACCTGACGGAGGTCGTGCTCACGCCGCTTTGGGTGTGGATCTGGCCTGGAGAGGTCCCTGCGATCGGAACGTTGGTAGGTGGCGCCATTGTCCTGGCAGCCGTCGTGTATCTCGTTCTCGCGTCCGATCGGGCGTTTCGTTTCACGCCGCCCTGAGCGGTGCTCGCCGTGTGATTGGGCGATGGGGACAGGCCCTCGAGATCAGATCGGGTCGATTTGCTGCTGACCGGTGTGACTCTCGCCGTCCCCATTGAGCGACGTCGCGAACGCCTCCACCTGCTCGGGGAGGCCGCGACCGATGACTTCGGCGATCAGCGGGAAGAAGAGGGCTCCCATCGCCCCCTTGGAGGCCACCTCGAGTGTCACGGCGAGACGGGTCGACTCGTCGTCCTCAATATCGGCGGTCAAGCTTCCCGTCAGCTCGCTGCTGTCGAGATCCAATCTCATCTGGCGGGGAGCGGTGGCGACGGCCACGACGGCTGATCCCTTGTAGCTGGTCG
>CAMYJM010000196.1:0-2263 GCA_947258635.1 uncultured Acidimicrobiaceae bacterium | reverse complement strand
CTCCACTGGAAGCTCTCCAGAGTGCCGTCATCGGTGTGGGTTGGCTCCCATACGTCGTCCACGGGCCCGATACCGGACCAAGTCGCCGCATCCTGCAGGGTCGTCCAGACCTCCGCCGGCGGGCGAGTGAGCTCGACGCTGTGGCTGAATGAGGCGCGGGGCATTGGACGAGGCTAGCGCCATTGGCTGAGTTCCAGCGCAATGCCTGGTGCCCAATAGAAAGCGAATCGTCCGGGCGCGTGTAATGTACCGTCGTCTTATGCGTGGACGATTCCTACTCCTGACACTTCTCGGCGATGCCGTCGCGCTGGCTCTCGGCCTGGCTGCCGGTTCGCTGTTCGTATTCGGCACGCCGTGGCCCTGGCTGGTCAATCTCGGCCCGGGCAACTCCATCTGGCCTTTGGTCGGGCTGCTGACGGCCGGCCTCCTACTCGGTTCGTACACGAGCCTGCGCATGTGGCTGCAGACAACACCACGGGCCTCCTACGGGCGGGCCATGGCGATCGTGGGTATCGCCGGGGCGTTTACCGCCGTGGGTCTCGTCATCAGCCGGGAGTATTTCTCCCGTCCGTTCGTCGGGTACACGTTGGCCACTTGGCTCCTGGGCGCCCTCGCCATCCGCGCCGTGCGCCGCCGCCGACCCTGGGTGGAGCGGGTCGTGCTGGTGACGGGCGAGAAGGGTCTCGTCGACGATCTCCGGCTGTCCCCGCACCTCGACGTCGATAGTGTCTTCGATCCCGCCGGTGAGCCGCCGAGCAACCCCCTGAACCACGACACGACACTCGTCGTCGACCTGAGGCCCGTCATGTCGGAACGAATGGCGCAATACGTGGCGTCCTCGAATCTCGCCGGGCAGCCACTCCGTTCGTTGACGTCGGTGTACGAGGAGCACACCGGCCGACTGCCGCTGGTGCATCTGGCAGAGGGTTGGGAGCTGTCGGCACCGGTGGCGCGCAACCAGTACGCCGATTTCAAGCGAACGATCGACTTCGTGCTCACCGTCCTTACCGCACCCTTGTGGATCGTCCTGGGTGGGCTGATCTTCCTCGCCGTGAAACTCGACTCGCGAGGTCCGGCGATCTACACGCAACCGCGGGTCGGCCACGACGGGCGCACTTTCACGCTCTACAAATTCCGCACCATGGTGATCGACGCCGAGCCCAACGGTCCCCAGTTTGCCGCCAGTGGTGACGACCGGCTGACTCGGGTAGGCCGGTTCCTCCGCCGCATCCGTCTCGACGAGATCCCGCAACTGTGGAACGTGCTCAAAGGAGATCTGTCACTCGTGGGCCCGCGCCCGGAACGACCGGTGTGGACCGAACAATTCGAAAACTCGATTCCCTTCTACGGCTATCGACACTTGATCCGTCCCGGTGTCACCGGCTGGGCGCAGATCAACTACGGCTACGCCGACGACGAGGCGGATACGGTCGAGAAGCTGACCTTCGACCTGTACTACGTCAAGCACATGTCCCTCTGGCTCGACCTGCGCATCCTCGGGTCATCTATGTGGACCGTGCTGTCGGGCTTCGGCGCTCGATAGCTCTTCGAGCACGCCGGGATTCGGCTCCCGCTGAAGCTACGACACCACGGGGGCGCAGCCCCAGCCGTCGAACTCGCCGTTCCCGGCTTGGGCGCGCTGGTGAAGCTCCCAAGTTATGTCGGTTATGAGCTCGACATCGACGGCGGCGACGAAGTAGGCGCGAATGCCCGGTTGATTACCCGCGGTCGGCTCGGCGTCGAGGCCGGTACTGCCGATATCGCGCAGGTATCGATCCCGGTCGATCTCGCGGTAGAAGTGAATGAAGAACTCGATCCGTCGCGGCTCGTCCAGGTCGTCGCCGGCTTGCTGCAGCTGCCAGACGACGATCCCGTTGCGGGCGCGGTGGAGGTCCTTGCCGCGCGGGAGCAACTTGTCGCGGTAGTGCTCCCAGTCGGGATCGGCGGTGACGGTGAGGTGGGCGTCGGGGCGCTCCCTGAGGACCTTGGCCAGCTTCCTGTCGGCGCCGGCCCGGCCGTACCAGGCGAGATCCCACACTCCGAATCCGCGCCGCCGGCCCGCCGCGACGAGACCGGCAAGCTCGGCAGCGGAATGGAGCGCGTCGTCGAGCGGTTCGAATGCGGCCACTTCGGCTTGGTCGCCGTGCCCGAACGGACCGGGAGAGGTCATCGGCACCTCGAGCCGATAGAGGTGGTCGAGTTCAGCGGGCCGGTGAGACTCGAATCGCGAGTCGACGAGGATGAATCGATCCTCCGACCGGTA
>CAMYJM010000195.1 GCA_947258635.1 uncultured Acidimicrobiaceae bacterium | reverse complement strand
GCGCGGCGCGCGGTCTCGGCATCACCCTGCGCCGCTATGGGGCGTACGCCGCCCAGTACCGGCTCCAGCAGCGCGACCGCACCGATGTCACCGACCGCTACCTCGAGCTGCCGATCGAGTGGCACCGCCGCTACCCGACCGGCCAGCTCCTCTCCAATGTCAACGCCGACGTCGAGGCTGCCTCTCAGATCGCGGCACCGTTGCCGATGGCCTTCGGCGTCCTCGTGATGCTGGCCATCACCGTTGTGGTGCTGATCTTCACCGACCCGTACCTGGCAGTCGTCGGATTCGCCATCACCCCGGCCATTGCGCTGACGAATATCGCCTATCAACGACGCATGCGAATCGCCGCCGCCAGTGCCCAGCGGTTGCGCGCCGAGGTCTCAGAGATCGCCCACGAATCGTTCGATGCAGCCCTCGTCGTAAAGGCGATGGGACGCGAAGACGCAGAAGTTGGCCGCTTTGGCTCTCGCTCGGACGACCTCCGGGACCGGATGGTCGACGTGGGAAGGCTGCGGGCCGCATTCGATCCGATGATGGAGGCGCTGCCCACGATCGGCGTCCTGGCCGTCGTCCTCGTCGGGGCATGGCGGGTCGACCAGGGGCTCATGACCGAGGGCACGCTCGTCACGTTCGCCTACCTGTTCCGGTTGATCGCGCTTCCGATGCGGGTATTTGCCTGGTTGCTCGGCCAGCTGCCGATGGCCGTCGTCGGCTGGGACCGCATCGAAGCGGTGCTCGACGAGACCGGCGCCGTGGAATATGGGACCACGGCGTTGACCAGTTCCGGCGGCGCCGCCGCCGAGGCTGCCGCCGTCGGCTACCTGTATCCGGAGACCGAAACCGCCGACCTGGCGGACCCCGACGCTGCGCCCCGGGCAACCACCAACGGGGAACGACGCGGCATCGAGTCGGTGACGCTCGACGTGCCGCCCGGCAAAACCGTTGCCCTCGTAGGGCCGACCGGCTCGGGCAAGACGACGGTGGCCCATCTCCTCATCCGGCTGTTTGATCCCGACGAGGGCTGCATTCGACTCGACGGCAAGGGCCTCATCGACCTGGAGCGCAGCGAGATCGCCGACACCGCCGCCCTGGTCTTCCAGGAGGCCTTTCTGTTCGACGACACGATCGCGGCCAACATCACGCTCGGCGCTCCATATTCCGAGGCCGAGGTCCGCGAGGCTGCAGAGCTGGCCCAAGCGCATGAGTTCATTTCGCAGCTGCCCGCGGGCTACGAGACCCTCGTCGGGGAACGCGGGGCCAGCCTGTCGGGCGGGCAGCGGCAGCGCATCGCTCTGGCGCGAGCCATCGTCGGCAAGCCCCGCCTTCTCGTACTCGACGACGCCACATCTGCCGTGGATCCTGCAGTGGAGACCACCATTCTCGAGGGCTTGGCGACGCTCGACACCACCGTGGTGATCGTGGCCTACCGCCGCTCGTCGATCGTCCTCGCCGACGAAGTGATCTTCATCGAAGACGGCCGCATCACGGGGCGGGGCACCCACGAGGGTCTATACGCGACATCGCCGGCGTACCGGGGCCTGATCGACGCCTACGACAAGGAAGGCGCCGCATGAGCTCGACGATGACTCGTAACACCATCGAGGAGGAGGTGGCGGCACGGACCGGAGCGATGCGTACCATCCGGCGGGGCCTGGCACTGTCACCGGAGCTGCGCCGCGGCCTCCCCGGGACGATTGTGCTCGCCCTGCTGGCAACTGGCGGCAAAGTGATCATCCCCATCGTCATCCAGCAGGTGCTCGACTTCGGCATCGCCACCGACGGCGTCGACATGTCGTTCGTGATCCGAATGACTTGGGTCGCGCTGGGAGCCGTCGCCTTGACCGCCGCGGCCACCGGGTGGATGCACCTCCGGCTGGCCAAGGTCTCGGAGACCGCGCTGTCCGGCCTCAGGGTCCGGGCGTTCCGCCACATCCACGATCTGTCGATGCTGCACCAGGCATCGGAGCAGCGCGGGGCGCTCGTTGCCAGGGTCACGTCGGATGTGGATCAGATCAGCCGCTTCATGCAGTGGGCCGGCCTGATGATCATCGTCAACGCGGGGCAGGCTCTGATGGCGATCGTCGTGATGGTCGTCTACTCCCTTCCGCTGGCCCTGGTCGTCATCGTGGCGATTCCCATCATCATCCTGACCGTGCGCTGGTTCCAGACCAGGCTCGAGAAGGCCTATCTCATCGTCCGCGAAAAGGTCGGCCGTATGCTGGCGACGCTGGCGGAGGTCGTGGTCGGCGCCCCGGTCATCAGGGCTTACGGGATAGAGCAACGGGTTCGCGACAAGCTCGGCGACGCTATCGAGGAACACCGGGCATCGGCCGTGAAAGCCGGCGGCCTGTCGTCGGCATTCTCCGGCGTCGGTGAGTTGCTGTCTTCCTTGGTAATCGCCGGCGTTTTGGTCGTCGGGACCTTCTTGGCCGTGAACGGCACCGAGACCGTCGGGACCGTGGTCGCCTTCCTTTTCCTCGTCCAGTTGTTCATCCAGCCCATCCAGACGTTTGGCGAGGCGGTCAATGAGGCACAGACGGCGGTCGCCGGATGGCGCCGGGTGCTCGACGTTCTCGACATCCCACCGGATGTGGCCGATCCGGGCCCGCGCGGCATCGACCTGCCCCACCGCCCGCTCGGGGTGGATTTCGTGAATGTGAACTTCCGGTACCCGAAGACAGGCGAGACCGGCCGCGAGGCGACCGGCACGGTGGCGCTGCGGGATGTCTCGGTTGCCATCGCTGCGCAAACCAGAGTGGCCGTGGTGGGTGAGACCGGCTCCGGCAAGACGACATTCGCCAAGCTGCTGACCCGATTGATGGATCCGAGCTCCGGAGAGGTGCGGGTCGGCGGGGTGAACATCAGAAACATCAGGTTCCGCTCACTGCGAGATCGGGTGGTCATGGTGCCCCAGGAAGGAATGCTCTTTCGCGGCACGATCGGCGACAACGTCAGAATGGGCAAGCCCGAGGCCAGCCGCGCCGAACTGGATCAGACATTTCGCCGGCTTGGCCTCGACGACTGGCTCGGCGAGCTGGCAGCCGGCCTCGACACGCAAGTCGGCGAAAGGGGAGGTTCGCTCTCGGTGGGGGAACGCCAGCTGGTGACCCTGGTGCGGGCCGCCATTGCCGACCCCGAGCTCCTCGTCCTCGACGAAGCCACGTCGTCGGTGGATCCCGCCACCGAGGTGCGGATCTCGCGAGCCCTCAACCAGCTCACCGCGGGGCGCACCGTCGTCACGATCGCCCACCGCATGTCGACCGCCGAGGCAGCCGACCGGGTCTTGGTCTTCGATCAGGCCGAGGTCGTTCAGGATGGCGCCCACGCCGAACTGGTGGCCGAAGGCGGCGTGTACGGCCGGCTGTACGCTTCATGGCAGCGGGGGACCGCAGACGTCGCGGCGGACTGACGCTTCAGGAAAACGTTCCGAATGTCGATGAACCCGGCTAAGGTCGTAGCAACAAAAGCGCCAGATTTGACTTGTCAGCTTGCGGGCGCTCAACAAATGCAGCTAAAGCGACGTCGAGGAACCGCCTCCCGTCGTGAGGCGGTTTTTCCGTCTCATGAAGCCCGCAAGCTCCCGTCGATTCGGTGCCCGAAGAACGGAGAGTGCCCATGGCGGGACAACATGCAACGTTCGAAGGTCTTCTCGGCGAGAAGAAGATCCTGGTGGCCGATGGCGCCATGGGCACGGCGCTCTTCGAAGGTGGCCTCGAGCCGGGAGGCTCTCCTGAGCTGCTCAACGATGAAAACCCGGACCTGATCGAATCGATCCATCGCCGCTACGTCGAAGCCGGCGCCGACATCATTCTCACGAACACGTTCGGCGGCAATGGCCCCCGTCTCGAGTTGCACAAGATCGCCGACCGGACGAAGGCGCTCAACATCGCCGCGGCTCGCATCGCCCGTAGCGCGGCCGATTCTGTGGACCGGACGGTGATAGTGGCCGGCAGCATCGGGCCCACCGGTTCTCTGCTCGAGCCGTACGGGCTCCTCACCGTGCCCGAGGCCGAAGCCGCCTTCGCCGAGCAGGTCGCCGGACTCGTCGCCGGCGGCGTCGATGTGCTCTGGATCGAGACCATGTCGTCGCTCGAAGAGCTGCAGGCGGCCTTTGCCGCGGCAAGCGCAACCGACCTGCCGATCGCCGCCACAATGAGCTTCGACAGCCACGGCCACACGATGATGGGGGTCCACCCGCGGACGCTCGGCACGTGGGCCGCCGGCACCGACCGCCTGGCCGCCGCCGGGGCCAACTGTGGCATCGGGCCGGACGACATCGTCGCCGCCGTCGCCGGGATCCGCGAGACCGCGCCCGACGTGATCCTGATTGCCAAGGGAAACTGCGGCGTGCCGTTGTACTCGGGACTCACCATGGAGTACCCGCATTCGGCCGATGACATGAGCGGCTACGCCGACCAGGCCATCGCCAACGGCGCTCGGGTCGTGGGAGCGTGTTGCGGTTCGGGTCCGGACCACATCGCGGCGATCCGCCACCGGGTCGACCAGTTCATCCTGGGCGAGCACGCGATTGACGGATCCCAGGACACGAAGCGCTGACGCTCCAGACCTCGCGGCCGGCCGCCGAGTCAAGCGGGGCGATCGGAGCCGTTCACCCTCCAGTCTCGACGCTCCTGGAGCCGACCCGACTCTGGCGGCCGCCTGCCGCGCGCAACTCGAAGAACTGAGCCTCGGCAAATCCGGCTACGACCACCGACACCGCAAGTAGTGCGACCCGACCGGTGGTGGTCATCGCAGTCGGGAAGCCGAGGAGGACAACGGCGGCGCCGATGACCCATGCGACGTCCATGATCGTGGCGAACCCGACTCCGGCGACGACATCTTGGCGACCCGCCAGCCACCACAACAGGCCGCCGTACGCGACGAGCGCAGCCCCGGCGACCCCCAGAAACCAAGTGTCGAGGCCAAGCGCCGTGTCCCATACTCCGGCCGCCAGCAGCAGGGCCGCGCCGCTCAGCCCGGAGAACACCCCGTTGCCCTGCAGTATCAGCCTGAGCCGTCCCATGATTCCTCCTCGTGGTCGCCAACCGTGCCCAATATGAGCTGTGTCCAATACTGCCGACGACACATAATCGTGTCGATTACCTTGTACGTAATAGCATTCAGACAGAAGCCCCGTTACTGTCGTGTTATGACAGTCACTTTTGGCCACAAGCTGCGCGACTGGCGCACCAGCCGCCACCTCTCCCAGCTGGGCTTAGCCGCCGACGCCGGAGTGTCGCAGCGCCACATCAGCTTCCTCGAGACCGGCCGGGCCAAACCCTCACGGGAGATGGTGATTCACCTGGCTGCGACACTCGACGTGCCCCTTCGTCAGCGCAACGAGCTGCTCGACAGTGCCGGTTTCTCGCCGGCCTACCGCGAACGGGGCCCCGACGACGCGCAGCTCACCCAAGTTCATAGCGTGCTCAATCGGCTGCTCGAGGGGCACGAGCCGTTCCCGGCCTACATCGTCGACCGCCTGTGGAATCTCGTGGCCGCCAACGGGATCGCCACCCGCCTCATCGCCCTGGTGCTGCCGCCCGGCGCCGATCCATCCCAGATCGGGGGCAACGTGATGCGGCTCATGCTCCATCCGGCAGGGACGCCGCCTGACCCGCGAGGTCGCCGAGCGCCCGGGCGATGTCGAACTGGCCGAGCTACTCGTAGAGGCCCTCGACCACGTGAAGGAGGCCGCCGTGGATGTCGCGGAGTCCGCCCCGCAGGCCGACGAACTGCTCGTACCCATCGCGCTCATCACGCCGCTGGGCAACCTGGAGATGTTCACAACGATCGCCACGATCGGTGCGGCCCACGATGTCACGCTCGAGGAGCTGCGAATCGAGACCTTGCTCCCGGCCACGGCAGAGGCCGAGGAGCTGTTGCGAGAACTGGCAACGGCGGCAGCCGATCGACCATCTTCGGATCGCTAGACGCCGAATGACTCTAGGCATCAGATACAAAGGTCCCCTTCTGTTTTCTGGGCGAAATGCCGACACTTCTTACTATGGATCTGCGCGCTCGCCTGCACCTCGACGACAAAGGCCAATCCACTATGTGGAAACTGCTGATCGTGGTTGGCCTCTGCATCGTCTTTGTCGGCTTGTACCAGACGGCTGCCCCCGCCCGCAGCAGCGGAAGAACCGGAGTCTCCGGGAACCCCGCCACCGGAGGGGGCACTTGCACCAACTGCCACAACCAGGATGGGACGATACCCACGGTCGCCATCAATGGCCCGACGACTGTCGACGTCGGCACCGTCAACACGTACACGTTGACGGTCACGGGCGCCCAACCCGGCGGCAGTCCCGCCCAAGGCGGGCTCAACGTTTCCGCCACCAGCGGTGCCCTCGCCAGCCTCGGCGGCCAGGGAACCCAGCTGTCCGGCGGCGAGATCACCCACACGACTCCCGAGACATTCGGCGGGGGGAACACGATCTCGTGGGACTTCCAGTGGACGGCGCCGGGTTCGGCCGGTAGCGCCACGTTGTATGGCGCCGGGCTGTCCTCGGACGGTTCCCGCACGAGCGGCGACGGGACGGGGACGGACACTCTCACGATCACCGTGGAGGCTCCGGTGGTGAATCAGCCACCGACCGCGGACGCCGGGGGACCGTACGCGGGGGCGGTGTCTGAGTTGATCACGTTTGACGCCTCCGGGTCGACCGACTCGGACGGAACGATCGTGACCTATGAGTGGGACTTCGATGGCGACTTGACCTACGACGTCAGCCAGGGAACCCCGACCATTGCCCACTCCTATCCGAGTCAGGGCATCTATAACGTCACCGTGCGCGTCACCGACGATCAAGGCGCCACCGATACCGCTTCGACGCAGGCCACTATCGGTGCCGCTGCCAACCAGCCCCCCACCGCGGTAGCCGGTGGTCCTTACAGCGGTACCGCCGGGTACCCCACCACGTTCGACGGGACCGGATCCTCGGACCCAGAAAGTGGCGCGTTGACGTACTCGTGGGACTTCGGCGATGCCACCGCCTTCGGATCCGGAGCTACCCCGTCGCATACCTATGCGGCAGCGGGGGACTACACGGTGACGTTGACCGTAACCGACCCGGGTCTCGAAACCGACTCCGACACCGCGGCGGCGAACATTGTGGCTAATCAGGCTCCGTCGGCGAATGCCGGGGGCCCGTACAGCGGTTCGAGCGGGACTCCGATCGCGTTCTCCGGCTCCGGTTCGGATCCTGAAGGTGGCGGCCTCACGTATTCGTGGAACTTCGGCGATGGCTCCCCGGCGGGGAGTGGCCAGAACCCGACCCATACCTACGGTGCCGGTGACTACACCGCCACATTGACCGTCACCGACCCCGGTGGCGCCTCGGCCACCGATACCGCCAGCGTGTCGGTCGCCGGCCAGTCCGCGAGCGCCATCTACGCCGCCGACTGCGCCGCCTGCCACGGCGCCAATGGCGAAGGGGGCGGCGGCCCATCGCTGCAGAACAGCACCCTCACCCTGTCCGAGATCAACAACGTGCTCTCCGTGGGATCGATGTCTGCATACACGGCGGGCCTCTCCGCCGGAGAACTGGATTCGCTGGCCAATTTCGTGAAGGACATGCAGGTTCCGCCGGCTTCGACGACCACCACGACCCTGCCCCCCGACGGGCCGGGTCTGTATGCCGCCAAATGCGCCTCCTGCCACGGGGCGACCGGTGGTGGGGGCATCGGACCGTCGCTGCAAGCCAGCACCCTGACCGTGGGCGAGATCACGACAAGCCTCACCAGCGGCACGATGTCTCCCTACGCGAGCGGCCTCAGCGGCGCCCAGCTCGACGCCCTGGCCCAGTTCACCAAAGATCTGCAGGTGCCTCCGGGGAGCACCACGACGACCACTCTGCCTCCCGACGGACCCGGCCTGTACGCGGCGAAGTGTGCCGCCTGCCACGGCGCCAACGGAGAGGGCGGAATCGCGCCTTCGCTGCAAGCGAGCACCCTCACCCTGAATCAGATCCGAGCCAACCTGACCTCCGGATCGATGTCGAGTTACACGGGTGGGCTCAGCAGCGCCCAAATCGACGTCCTGGCCCAATTCACCAAGGACATGCAGGTTCCGCAGGGCACCACCACGACGACAACGATTCCGGCGAGCAGCGCCGCCGTGTATGCAGCCAAGTGCGCCGGCTGCCACGGGCCGAGCGGTGAGGGCGGGATCGCGCCGTCGTTACAGGCGAGCACGCTCACCCTCGCCCAGGACAAGACCATCCTCAAGACTGGATCGATGGCGAGCTTCACCGGCGGGATGACAACTGCGCAGATCAACGACCTCGCGGTGTTCATCAACGACATGCAGGTATCGCAGGGCTCAACGACGACCACCACGCTGCCGCCGGCAGACGGTGGCGCCATCTATGCCGCCAAATGCGCCGGTTGCCACGGGGCCGACGCCGGAGGCAAGGCCGGATTTGGCCCCTCGTTGAAGACCAGCACGCTCAGCCTGTCTCAGATC
>CAMYJM010000194.1 GCA_947258635.1 uncultured Acidimicrobiaceae bacterium | reverse complement strand
CACGTCGGCCCACACCGTGATGTCGAGCCCGCCTTCCTTGATTGCCCGAATCGCCTCGGGGACCGGACCGCTCGGGTCCCACGCTCCGGTGCCCTCCTCGTCCTTTTCGGACGGAATCCCGAACAGGATCACCCCGCCGACTCCGGCAGCGGCAGCCTCGGCCACAACCGGAATCAGCCGGTCGACCGAGAGCTGAGAATTGCCCGGCATTGAGCGAATCGGGTTGGCAATGCCCTCACCCGGGACAACGAAGAGCGGGAGCACGAACATCGCCGGGTGCAGCCTGGTCTCGGCCACCATCCGGCGGAGTTGGGCCGAAGCCCTGAGGCGGCGCGGCCGAACGACGGGGAACATGCTCACTGGGAGCTCCTCTCACTGAGCTGATGAGCGAACGTTGCGAGGGCCGCGACCACAGCGGCCGCCCCCGGCGCCGGCGGAACGACGTCGGGCTCGCGGCCGGCGCCCCGCAGGGCTTCTGCCGTCGTCGGGCCCATGGTGGCGACCACCATTGCTGATAGGTCCCGTGATGAGAGCCACCCGGCGAGGGCCGAGGGCGACCCGAAGATCACTGCGTCGACCGGATCGTCCGCCGGCGCCAGCGGCACGGTCTCGTAGGCCGGCGCCGCGAACACGGAAGCCGCCTCCGCCCGCAGCATCGCGGCGGTTCCCGGATCGGCTGCTCGGGCATGGGGGAATACGACCACCTGATCGGCGACACGGCCGCGGAGGAGCTCACGGAGGGCGGCGGCGCCGCCGGTCCCGGTTATCGCGACCCGTCCCCCGGCCTGCGTCACCGCATCGGCCGTGGTGGCTCCGACGGCGGCGACAAGCGGGCGGGCCGGCATTCCGCCGGCCGGCCACAGGGCGGCGACGGCCCGCCGCGAAGTGCACACCACCCAATCGGCCTCAGCGGAGGCGGCTCGTAATGGATCGAGGACCTCGGGGGGTGACACGACGGTTCGGATACACGGCAAGTAGACGGGTTCGAGGCCGGCCGCGGCGGCCAGCCGCCCGATACGCGGGGCGCTGTCACGGTCCGTCGTGATCGCGACCCGAAGCATCGTCATAGCGCCAGGGCTTCAATCAGCGCGGCGGCGGCGACGACGGGCGTGGCTCCGGTGACCGCAGCGCGCCTGGAGCCGAGGTCGTCTTGGACAAAACCTGTCAACACGATGCCCCCGTCGGTGGCTGCCGCATAGGCGCCGAGCGCCGAACGGCATCCGGCGCCGGTCTTCGCCAGGACCATGCGCTCGGCCTCGATCGCAGCCCTGGTAGCCGGGTCGTCGACCGCGGCGACCACCGCGGCGACGGAGGTGCCCTGGATCATCTCGACGGCGAGCGCCGCCTGGGCCGGGGCCGGGACCATGGCGGCGAGCTCGAACCTATGGTCGATTGAGTCCTCGAGACCAATGCGTCGCAGGCCCGCCTCGGCGAGCACGACGGCATCGAACTCACCGGACGCCACCTTGCCGAGCCGAGTGTTGACATTCCCCCGGATCCCTTCGATCACGAGGTCGCCCCGCAGTAGAGCCAGCTGGGCGACGCGGCGGGGGCTGCCGGTACCGACACGGGCTCCCGCAGGTAGCTCCTCGAGCGACGAACCGCACAGCACGTCCCAGGGAACCTCGCGGGCCGGGTACACCGCCCCCAGCTCGGGGGGCCCGGCGATGGGCAGGTCTTTGCACGAGTGCACGGCGAGATCGGCGTGGCCCGCCAAGACCGCTTGCTGCACTGCGCGCACGAAAGCTCCGACTTCGGTCAAGGTGGTAACCGAGGAGGTGATGTCACGATCGCCCATCGTGACGACTTCGACCATCTCGACCTCGAGGCCCGGATGGGCGTGACGCAGCCGGTCGCCTACCCACCTCGCTTGGGTGAGGGCAAGCTCGGACCGGCGGGTGGCGATTCGGAGACGGTCAGGCGTCATCGAGACCGTCGTCGAGGCCGAAAGCTTCGGCAATCACATCGACAGCGTCGCGGGGCCCATCGGCGGAACGGATATATGAGACGGGGCGAGCGAGCAACGTGCGGGCAACGGTGTGTGCCGTTTGCTGCAGCAGCGCCCGGTCGTCACCCTTGCCGAGCCGGCCCGCGAAGCGCTCGACGACACCGTTGACGGTCTCGTCGGCGTTGCGCATCAGGCCACCGATCACCGGCCCCACGGTCCCGTGATCGACGACGTGGCGATAGGCGCCGGCGGCTTCAGATGTAACCAGGGCATCGGCGTCGTCGCGCCGCGGGCGCCGCGCCGCCATGCGCGCCAGATCGTCGATGTCCACGTAGTTGACCGGCGACCCGGCGGGAGGGGAGAAATCGGGAGGCATGGCCATATCGACGAGGGTCAGCGGGACGGTGCGGCCGGCCAGCACTGCCGCCAGATCAGCGTCGCCGAGGAGGCGCTGCTTGGCCGAAGTCGCCGAGATGACCGCCGGGAACTCGCCGAGGGCGGCCGAGGCCCGATCGAACGTCCACACGTCGACGTTGTCGAAAGTCACCTTCTCGGGGTGTCGGGCGACGATGACTATCCCCGGCGGTGCCGGCAGGCCGAGCAGGCCATAGACCACAGCCTTCGCGATGACGCCCGAGCCCAACACGGCTACCCGATCAAACGCGCCGACGACCTGCGCCGCCACCGCGGCCATCGAGTCGTGGGGAGACTCAGGCAGCAGCTCGCGTGCTTGGCGGCCGACCGCGATCGCGGTCTCGAGCATCTTGCCGAGCAACCCGCCGACGACCCGGTCTTCCTGGGCGGAATGGACGGCCTGGCGGAACTGCGTGAGGATCTCGCGCTCTCCGAGGATCGGCGACTCGAGGCCGGCCGTGATTCGAAACACGTGCTCGACGGCTTTCTGGCCGGTGCGCACCGTCGCCAGCTCGAGAAGGGCTGGTTGACCGAACGTTCGATTTACCGCCTGCTCCAACTCGGCCCGGTCGCCGGGGACGATCACCTCGGTGCGAAGACACGTCGAGAAGACGAAGACATCGGGTGAAGCCGGCCGCTCTCTGAGGCACCGAGCGAGGTCGGATCGGGCGGCGCCGTCAACTTCGGGATAAGCGAAACTGGCTGTCGATACGTGCATACCTCTGACCCTCGGTTATCTAGCCGGGGACTTTATGAACGCATCAGTCCGACAGGAAGTCGAGACTTGGGGTTTTCTGACAGGTCATTCCCAAGCCCGGGGATCGCCCCTCAGCAAGTCGAGAAGAGCAGCCTCCGGCGAGCCCGGATCCGGCTCGTACGCATACTGCCAGCGTGCTCGGGGCGGCAGCGACCCGAGTATCGATTCAGTGCGGCCGCCGGTGTCCAGGCCGAATTTGGTTCCCCGATCCCACACCAGATTGAACTCGACGTACCGGCCCCGGCGGATCTCGTGCCAGCGGCGCTCCGCCGCGCCGTACGACGTCTCGACCCGCCGCTCCAGGATCGGTCGATATGCCGCGATGAGCTGGGTGCCGAGATCCTGCTGGAAGGCCCATACCTCTTCGAGCCGCCCGGTCAGGTGATCGAAGAAGAGCCCGCCGATGCCGCGGGCCTCTCCCCGGTGCGGCAGGTAGAAGTACCGATCACATCCCTCCTTCCATGCCCGGTGATCGGCGACTTCGTGGCGGTCGCACGTGGCGCGCAGCACACGATGGAAATGCCGCGCGTCGTCCTCGTAGAGGTAATAGGGCGTGAGGTCCGTCCCCCCGCCGAACCAGGCCGTCACCGTGCCGCTTGCAGAGCTACTGGACTCGAAGTAGCGCAAGTTGGCGTGGAAGGTGGGCGCGTGCGGGTTGGTGGGGTGGACGATGATCGAGACACCGGTGGCGTAGAAGCGGTCACCGGCGGCGGCCACCCGATCGGGCAGCCCCGCCGGAGTGGCACCCCACACCGCGGAGAAGTTGACGGCCGCTTTCTCGATGTGGCGGCCGGCGGATAGGACGCGGGTGTCACCGCCGCCTCCACCGCCGCGGGACCATATGTCGGACTCGAAGGTGCCACCCTTGTCGAACTCCTCGATGGCGGCCGCAAAGGAGGCCTGCAGTCGGCGGTACCACGCTTCGATCTCGTGTCGGTTCACCTTGGGTGGCTCCACATCGATAGTCTGGCCACCGTGACACGCCGGACCAATGATCTCACCAACGCAGAGCTGGACTTCCTCGGCGAGCGGCGCCTCGCCACGCTCACCACACTGCGGGCAGACGGCTCTCCGCACGTCGTGGCCATCGCATTCACGTTCGATCGTGCCGATGGGATCGCCCGCATCATCACCTCCGACGGCTCGCAAAAGGTCCGCAACGTGGAGCGCTCCCCGCTGGTCGCCGTGAGCCAGGTCGAGGGCCGCCGATGGCTGACCCTGGAAGGGCACGGCACGGTGCGGCGCGAGCCCGACAGGGTGGCCCGGGCCGTCGCCCGATACGAAGCCCGATATCGACCGGTGAGTGACAACCCGCGCCGGGTGGCCATCGAAATCGTCGTCGATCGCGTTTTGGGCCGAGCCTGATCAGCCGCTCCCGGCGATCATGGCGGCGACCGTCTCTGCCCAGGTTTCGTGGGCATTGACGCACGGCACCAAGACCATCTCTTCTCCGCCGAGACCCTCCCATTGGGCGCGCAGCCGGATACCGATCTCCTCGAGTGTCTCGAGGCAATCGGCAGTGAACGACGGCGTGAACACGGCCAGTCTGCGCACACCTTGCCGGTGCAGCCGCGGAATCTGCTTGTCCGTATACGGCTCGATCCACTTCTGGCCGGCGAGGCGAGACTGAAACGTCGTCGAGTAGGTCCCGGGGGCGAGGCCGAGCTCGGCGACCAGGCCCCGCGTCGTCGCGAAGCACTGCGCCCGGTAACAGAAGCTGCTGGGGGGAGTGCGGTCACAGCACGATGCGGAGGCGAGGCACCACGTGCCGGACGGGTCGCTCTTCTTCACCTGCTTCTCGGGCAGGCCGTGGTAGCTGAACAGCACGTGGTCGGCGCCGAAACCGTCGAGCAGCGGTCGAGCCACTTCGGCAGCCGCTCGCAAGAACCCCGGGTGGTCGTAGAACGGGCCCAGGGAGCGCACCTCGGGGACGTTCCGCCGGCTTCCGATCACCTCCAGAGCCCGTTGCGTCGCCGACCCGCCGGCTGCCGACGCGTACTGGGGGAACAGCGGAAGAACCACGATCTCGTCGCAACCGGCAGCGGCCAGCTCGCCGACGGCGGTATCGATCGAGGGGTTCTGATAGCGCATTCCGAAAACGACCCGATAGCGCTCCCCCAGCAGTACCTGAACCCGTCTTGTCAGGGCGTCGGTGTGGATGGTCAGCGGTGACCCTTCGTCGGTCCAGATCTTCTCGTATGCCTCAGCGGATTTGCGGGGCCGAAACGGCAGAATCACCGCGTTGAGGAGCAACGCCCGCGCCGGAGCGGGCATGTCGAGCACCCGCGGGTCGGAAAGAAACGCGCGGAGGTACTTGCGGACGTCGGAAACGGATGTGGAATCCGGCGTTCCCAACTGCAAGAGCAGCACCCCAGTCTGAGGCTCGGCGGCAGACATAGCGGGAGACCCTATCGTCGCCGCAGTGCCGACACGAAGTCGGGTGCGGTGCGCCCAGAGCCGCCGCGGGACTCCGAGTGACGAAGAGGCCATGGCGACACCTTCGACCGACCGGACGCCGCTCGAGATCGACGTGCCGATGGCAACCAAGACGCTCAACCCCGAGCGCGCCTTCAGCATGTCGATGCTGGTTTCGGCTGTCCGTTGCACGCTGACCTACGTCGTGCTGCCCTTCGTGACGCCCTTCATCGGACTGGCACCGGGGGTGGGACCCGTGCTCGGGATCACAGTCGGCACCGTCGCCATCGCCGCCAACGTCTACAGTTTGCGCCGCTTCTGGCGCACCGATCATCGCCTGCGCCGCCCGATCACAGTCCTTCACGTCGGCGTGATCATCCTGCTTCTGGTGCTCATCGCGAGGGATCTCAACGAGCTGATCGGCGGCAGCGGCGCAGTGTGATCGCGCTCCCATGGCATCTCGGCGGAAGGGGTCCGATCATGTTCAAACCGGGTTGGCGTCGACGCTGATCCCCGCGGCGACTTCAGCTTCGAGGCGGCGCAACTCTCCGTACGCATCGCCGTTGAGTCGAAGTATGCCGGCGGCGCCGCAATCCGGTCTCACTGCTCGCTCCCACAGGTCCGCCGCGTCTGCGGCTCCGCGCTACGCCACGGCGCGGGTAGCCGGCTCCCGACTCACCGCCGCACCCGACGATGACCGGCGTCGCGTCGAGCCCCCTTTCGATATCGACCCGGGACCGTCGGAGACCTCTAGACGTCGAGGCGCAGGTGTGATCTGGTGGAAGCCTCGGCGCGCTGGGCGTTGATCCAATCCTCGAAGTCCTGGCGGGCCACGCGCCACTCGCGGCCGAACTTGACTGCCGGAAGATTCCCGGACCGCAGCTGCGAAGTAACCACAAATGTCGACACATCCATGTACTCACAGATGTCTGCGACCGAAAGCCAGCCCTTATCGATTTCTACGTGGATTCGCTCCATTTACTTAGGCTATGGCGAGTTGTGGCCGATGACAAGGCTTGTCTGGCTAAACGGTCGTAGCAATCTTTTCGCGCTCTCACTAGAGTCAGTGTTCGCCGTAGAGGCGCGACCAACCCATGTCGCTTTCGTTTCGGCCTTGTAGGGGCATCCTTTCGGGCGGAGGGTCTGGGAAAGGTTGTCATATGCGCATCGAATCCTCAACGGTAGAGAACCACCGTTTCGGAGCAGCGCGCCGTCGCGGATACGACCCCTCCGAGGTGGACGCGGTGATGAGCCGGGTCGCCGACACGCTCGCCCAATACGAGCGAATGCTCAAACGTCTCGAAGGGGCGGCCGGCACCGCCGCCGCGCCGGACGAGCCCGTTGCGAGCACCGAGGCGCCCCAGGACAGCGCAAGCGAACTGCTTGCCAAGGCACGGACCGCCGCGGCGCACATCGTCGAGGCCGCCACTTCGCAAGCAGAGGCGATACGCAACGAGGCCACGACCACCGCCGACCGAATCATCGGGGCCGCCGAGGACCACCTGGCGGGCGCCCAAATGGATGCGCAGCGGATCCGTGAAGAGGCCAACAGCCTGATCGACCTCGCCAACGTCCGCAGCGAAGACCTGCGTTCCCAAGCCGAAACGATATTGACGTCTGCCCTCGCCGATGCCGAGAGGGTCCGCGAGGACGCGGAGTCGTTTGCCGTCAGTCAGGCATCCGAGGCCGAGCAGATGCTCCACTTTGCCCAGACAGAGGCCAACCGCCTCACGGCCGAGGCGGCGCAGTCGACCGACCAAGCGCGGGCCAGCACCGACGCCGAGGTTGCGGAGGTCTTGGCTCGAGCCCGCCAGCAGGCCGAGTCGATGATCAACTCGGCCGTGGAGGAGACCAAGCTGCAGCGCGAGCGCGGCCAAGCGGAGATGGGGGAAATGCGAGCCTCGCGGGAAGGTCTCGCCGAAGAGATGATCGGCACGGCCAGGAACGAGGCCGCGGAGATCCGAGCGGCGGCGGCGGCTACCGCCGAAGCGGTTACGGCGCAGGGGCGGGTCGCCGCAGAAGAGGCGTTGGCCCAAGCTCGCGCTGAAGCGCTCGAGCGATTGACGGCCGCCCAGGAAGAGGCCGAAGACCTACTCCATCAGGCGGGCCGGGAGGCAGACTCGATGGTCACTGCGGCTCGGGAAGACAACCGCCGGCTAGAGAGGCGCATGGAGCAGCTCCGCGCCGCGGTCGTCGAGTTCGAGGCTCACATCACGAACCTGGCGCAGGTCGCCGGAGACCGCGCTCACCTGATCACCGACATGATCGACCAGGAGATCAAGTCGAAGCCGTCGGCGAAGCGGGCCGACTCGACCGCCGCCGAGCCGGTGCCTCACCAGGGTGCGGTGCACCCCGGCGGCGATGATGAGCCCACCACGGGCCCTCGAGAGGACATAGCCGAGCCGGACGGATCCGGACAGCTCCCGGTGAAGCGACCGACCGTGGTCACGCAGTCGATCCCGGGGACCGACACCGGGATCCCCGAAGAGGTCGACCTGCGCGCTGACCCCGAAGACCAGTTCGTCTACGACGGCGCGTCCGCAGGATCCGATCAGGCGACTGCCACCATCTACCAGCGGCGGGGCAACGGAATCAAGGAACGGGTATCCGCAATGGAAACCCCCGACGACGAGGATCCGGACTAGGCCGGGCCCCTAGGTGTGGTGTACACAGACGTTGTTGATTCTCGAGGCGACCGAGCGGCCTGAGCCGCTGGGGGCCGATTAGCAGTCGAGGCCGCACTCCAAGGGCGTTCTGGGGCAGGC